>NZ_JBBEGC010000010.1:0-142172 GCF_037401995.1 Saccharothrix sp. CCNWYY140 | reverse complement strand
CTGTGGTAGCCCTTCGGGCAGGCCATACGGTGGGGGAACCGAGGCCCTCCACTTGTAGGTGACACCTACCGCGCGCTGCGCGCGCGAGGGCCGCGCTGCGCGCGAAAGCGGCGCGGCCGGTGTGCTGTTGGGCACGTGGGCCTGCGGCCGGCGGGTGGGACCGACGGGGCTTGAGCTGTGGGCGTGTGGGTGGTGCGTTGCCGGTTGGTGGTGTGGTGCCGGTTGGTGGTGTGGTGCCGAGGCGGTGATGTGGGTGGTGCGGGTGTGCGTTGCCCGGTCGTGGTGTGGGTGGGGGTAGCACCACTGGGTGGTGGGGGGTAGGGCGGTTGGTGGGGGTGTTTGGGGGTCCGTAACCTGGACAACCGATGGGTGACGGCAGTGTGAACCACCTCCACGGGTGGCCGGGGGTGCGGTGGTTGCTCCGGCTGCCGGCTTGGTTTCGGGTTTTGTTGATCGCGGTGGCCGTGTTTGTGTGTGGGGTGGTTGCCTCTCGGCCTGCTGGGGCTGCTGATGGGCGTCCGCTTGTGGGGGATGTGGCTACCGCTGGGGTGGCTGTTCAGGCCATGACCTCGCCTGATGCGGTGTCGCCGTTGGGTGGGTTTCCTGCCGACTTCAACCAGGTGACTGGGCGGTCGCCTGTTTCGGTGACGGCGTTGGATGGGACTGCGCGGGCTGTTGATCCGTCCGGTGGGTGTTCTGGGCCTGCGGGGGATACCGAGTGGGATTTCGGGGTGGCCTGTCGGGCCCATGACCTTGGGTATGACCTGCTTCGGTATGCCGAGCACAAAGGGCAGCCGTTGGGGCCTGACGCTCGTAAGGCGTTGGATGCTCGGTTGTCCGCTGATATGCACAGGCAGTGCGAGCTGAATCCTCGGGGGAATGCCACTCGCTGCCATGTGGTGGCTGGGCTGTATGCGGCTGGGTTGGAGTTCAACTCCTGGCGGCAGCGGTGGGGGCCGCCTGGGCATGAGCCTGTGTTGGCGTGGGGGTTTGGTAGTGCCGTTGTCGTCTTTCTGCTGGTGGCGCGGCTGACTCGGCGGCGGGACGTGGCGCCTGGGGTTGTCGCCGAGGCTGTGGTTGAGGATCGGTTTTCGACCTTCCTGCGGCTGGCCAGCCTTGGGTTGGTGGTGGTCGGGCAGTCGTTGTTGACGGTTACGCAGTGGGCTGGGGTTAGTGCGAACTGGCTTTGGCTGCTGACTTGGGTCCTTCAGACGATTCCGTTGTTCTACTTCGCGGGTGGGCACGCGAACCTTGCCGGGTGGTTGGCGGTGCAGCGGCAGGGTGGCGGGTATGGGCGGTACCTTGCGGGGCGGATCACGTGGTTGTTGCGGCCTGTGTTGGCGTTTGTCCTGGCTTGGTTGGTGTTGCCGCTTCCGCTCGAGTTGCTCGACGTGCCGAAGGATCGGGTGGAGACGTTTGGCCGGCTTATCGCGCATCCGTTGTGGTTCCTCGGCCTTTACTTGGTGACGGTGGCGGCTACGCCGGTTATGGCTTGGTTGCATCGGAATGCGCGGCTGGTTACGCCGGTTGTGCTGTTGGCCTTCATGATCATGGTGGATGCTTTGCGCATCGGCTTTGAGTGGCGCACGGGCGGTTATCTGAACCTTGTGCTGGGTGCGCTGTTCCTGCAACAGCTCGGGTTCCAGTACGACGGGCTGCGTCGGGTGTCGCGGCGGGTGCTGGTGACGTGTGCGTTGCTGGTGGTGCCGGTGCTGCTCGCGTTGATCGCGTTCGGCGGCTACCCGCGCACGATGATGGCCGTTCCGGGTGAGCACACGTCCAACCTGAGCCCGCCCACGGTCTGCCTGCTGGTGCTGGGTCTCGGCCAGATCGCGGTGGTGCTGCTCGCGCGTGACCGGGTGTCAGCGTGGCTCGCGGGTCGCACCCCCTGGAACGTGGTGGACTACGCGCGCCGCGCCCCGATGACTGTCTACCTGGCCTATTTGACGGCCCTGGCCGCCGTTGTCGCCCTGCTGGGCCTGCTGGACGCCCCCTCGGCGGTCCCCCGGTGGCTGACCGTGCTGGTGCTGCTCCTCCTGCCGGTCCTGCTGCTGTTCCACCGGTTCGAGCGGGCCGCCGCTGTGATCGCCTGCCACACTAGGGAAACCCACCGCGCCCGGCTCGCCGTCACGCTCGGGGTCGGGTTCGGCGTGCTGGGTGTGCTCGGGTTCGTGGTGACCGGGTTCGCGGGCGAGTCCGGAACCTTGGTGGTGTTCCGGGTCGACCCGTTGCAGAACCTGATCCACCTGCTGCTCGGCTGGTACCTCCTGCACACCGCCCACGCCGGCACCTGCCACGGCCGCAGGCCCTGGCTGCTCACCGCGCTGGCCTGCGTCCCGCCGCTGCTGGTCCTGGACCCGACGGAGGCGATGGTCGCCCTGCACGGGGCCACGATCGTCGTGGCGCTGCTGGCGGCGATACCGAAGCAGGACCAGGGTCACGCCCCAGAACAGCGGCAGCCACGTGAGGCGCTCCAGCACCCATAGCGCGTCGGACGGCAGCGTCAGCAGCCCCCGCAACTGCCCGAAGGCGGCCCCGACCAGGGTCACGGCGAGCAACGCGCTCTGGTGGGTCAGGAAGATCGGCAACGCACGGGCGTTGAGCCACTTCGACGGGAACCTCGGCCGGAGCAGCAGTACCACGCCGATTTGGGCCAGTGCGAGCGCCAGAGCGGCTGGTGAGGGCGGGAAGAGGTTGGATCGCTCGGCACCAGGCACGCCCACCGCGCTCGCCGGATAACCGTTGTGGATCAAGAGGATCAGCCCGAGGGAGCCGAGTGCCAGCAGCGCCGCACCCCACGAACGCCGCTGCCCGCGCTCGGCCACCAGGACGCCGATCTGCCACGGCACCCACCACACGGCCAGGGCGTTGACCCAGCCCAAGTCCAGTACGGCCAGTGCGGCCGGGACCGCCGCGCCCCACCAACCCAGCCGCCGCATCCACGGCGTGAGGGCCAGCAACACCACGTAGATCGCCAGGAACCACAGCGGTGTGACCACCAGGTATCCGATGGTGAGCACGGTTTGCTGCGGTAGCCCTCGGAGTGACAGTCCGAAGAGGACAGTTGTCCAGGCTGTCAGCAGTACCAGGACGGGTACTACGAGCTGCCGAGCCTTGCGCGTCCAAGGCGTGCGGGAACCGGCTGCCGCGAAACCGCCGGTGAAGAAGAACAGGCCCAGGGTCTGGAAGATCCAGCTCGCCCAGGACAGCTCGGGCAGCCACCGCAACGGGCTGTCCACGACGAGTGCGCCGTCCACCAGCACCACGGACGTGACCAGCCAGTGCCCGACGACCACCCCCGCGATCGCCAGCGCCCGCACCGAGTCGATCACGGGATCCCGTGTCCTCATGGTTCCTCCCCCACCGCGATCCGGCTCAAGGCGTGCAGCGACGCCGTGCCGGGGTTGAAGTACTCGTCGTGCTCGCGTGCGTCGCCGGTGTCGAACACCTTCGCGCCGAAGGACGGGTCGGTCGGGTCGGTGCCGTGGCCCAGGTCGGCGAGGCGGATCTTGGGCACCCACCGCGTCCAGTCGTCCGCGCCGCGCGCCGCCCACACCCGTGTGCCCAGTTCCGAGGCCTTGCGCACGCGGACGCCGGGGCTGCCGAGGAAGACCATGTCGTCCACCCGCACCCCGGACTGCGCGCACACCACGGAGCCGTAGCTGTGGCAGATCAGGTGCACGCGGCCCGGCAAGCCCGAGACGTACCGGGACAGGGACGCGGCGCCCGCGCGGGCCAGCCTGCCGGACGCCGCGTCCACCCCCAGTCCCGAAGGCGTGCGGTAGCCCAGCCACGCGACCACCGCCACGTCGTCCCGCCCGACCTCGGCGTGCAGCGCGCGGGCCATCCGGCCCACCGTGGCGTCGAACCGGGCACCGTCCACATCGGACCCCGGCACGACCACCGCCACGTGCCGCGCGTGCGCCGGGTCCCCGTGCACGGCGACCCGCTCCTGAACGGGCGGGTCGCCGCCGGGTGTGGCCAGCACCAGCAGCGCGGCCAGCAGGGCGATCTTCTTCGGCATGCACCGGAAACTAGGGAGACCACCCCGGCCCGATCGTCACCCCGCGGTAGCGATCTCCCGGTGCTACCCGGGTACCACCAGGCCCGACTCGTAGGCCGCGATCACCGCCTGCGCCCGGTCGCGCAGGCCCAGCTTCATCAGCACGCGGCTGACGTGCGTCTTCACCGTCTGCTCGGCGAGCACCAGGTGCGCGGCGATCTCGGTGTTGGACAGGCCGGTGGCGACCAGGCGCAGCACCTCGGTCTCGCGCTCGGTCAGCGCGGACAGGGCGGCGGGCTTGACCGGGCGGGCCAAGCGCGCCTTCACGAAGTCCTCGATCAGCCGTTTGGTCACCGAGGGCGCGAGCAGGGCGTCGCCGCGGGCCACCACGCGGACCGCCTCCAGCAGTTCGCGCGCGGGCGAGTGCTTGAGCAGGAACCCGCTGGCGCCCGCCCGCAGGGCCTCGTAGACGTAGTCGTCGAGGTCGAAGGTGGTCAGGACCAGCACCTTCACCGGGTCGTCGGCCAGCATGCGGGTCGCGGTGAGGCCGTCCGTGCCGGGCATCCGGACGTCCATGAGCACCACGTCCGGCCGCAGGCGGCGCACCTCGGCCACGCCCGCCGCGCCGTCACCGGCCGACCCGACCACCTCGATGTCGGGTTGGGCGTCCAGCAGCGCCGAGAACCCCTCCCGCACCATCTCCTGGTCGTCCACCACCAGAACCCTGATCACCGCTCCCCCAACGGAATCCGTGCCCGCACCGCGAAACCGCCGTCCGGCGCGGGCTCCGCGGTCACCGAGCCGCCGTGCACCGCCACACGTTCCCGCATGCCGACCAGGCCGTGCCCACCGCCCCCGCCCCGCGACGGCCCGCCCGCGGTGTTGCGGACGAACACCTCCAGCGCCTCGCCCACCACCGACACCACCACGGAGACGGTCGACCCCGGAGCGTGGCGGTGGGCGTTGGTCAGGGCCTCCTGGACCACCCGGTAGGCGGTCAGCCCGACGGCGGGCGGGACGTCGGCGCCGGTCACGGAGGCGTTCGGGGCGAGTGCGGTGATGTCGGCCAGGCCGGGCTGGGGCGCGTGGTCGGGCTGCTGGTCGGCCGAGCGGAGCACGCCGAGCAGGCCCTGCATGTCCGCGATGGCCGCGCGGGCGGCGTCACCCAGCTCGGCGAACTCCTTGAGGCCCGCTTCGGGCAGGCCCGCGATCCGGTAGGGCGCGGTCTCGCAGCGGACCGCGACCATCGACATGTGGTGCGCGACCACGTCGTGCATCTCACGCGCGATGCGGGCGCGCTCGACCAGGGCGGCCTTGGCGTCGCGCTCGGTGTGGAACCGCTGCTCGGCCCGGCCGCGCGCGCCGAAGGCGTAGGCGAGGAGCAGGAACACGTTCAGGAAGAGGAGGGTGGGCGGGAAGTAGTCGAGGTTTCCCATCGTGCCCACGAGGTACACAGCACCCGTGGTAATCGCCGCGACCACGAACACGACCCGTCCGCCGTACAGCAGACCGACCGTCACCAGGACCGGGAGGTACCAGCACCACTGCCAGTCACCGAGGATCGCCGGCTCGTGGCTGATCAGCAGACGCATCGCGAACAGACCCGCGGTGGCCAGCCGCCACGCGCCCAGCGGGGTGAACAGCAGGAGCGCGAACGTGCCCAGCACGATCGCGAACAGCAGCGGCCACCAGCCGTCGGGCTCTTCGCGTTGCACGTAGGCCGAACTGATCCCGATGGCGAGGACCAGGCCGTAGACCAGGACGGCGGCCTGGCCGAAGCGCCGGAAGCGGGAGTCGCCGAAGACCCGCGTGCGGTCGGGCAGCAGCACTACCCGCAGGAATGTGCGGATCACGCCCCGATGCTAGGTGGCTCCCGGCGGGCGGCACATGACACCGGGGTGTGTCATACCCGGGTAGCACCCCGAGGACGGCACGGCAAGCCGTTGCGGCACCCGATCACGACCGGGTAGGCAATACGACAGAGCTGTGCACCCCTACTCCGTGTTGGAAGATGGCTGAATGCACCCGCAGCAGGACCCGGACCGCTGGGCACGGCTCACCGCCGTCGCAGGCCAAGCCTTGGCCGCCGCCAAGGTCGGTGAGGACGCTGTCGCGGTCGACCTCGTGACCGGCTACCTCAGCGGCTCCCCGGAGGGCAACGAGGAGATCCGGGAACTGGTGCTGCTGCTGTTCTCCGAGTGCAGCGACATGGTGGCGGCCCTCGGCTCGGGCGGCGCGACCCCGGTCAAGATGCAGGTCTTCGACGAGGACGGCCAAGAGGTGCCGATCGACGACGCCGACCCACCGGTCCGCACGGCGATCCGGACGCTGCTGGCCGAGGTGCACGGCGACCAGGAGGCGGCGGCGGAGCAGATCGAGATCGCCTTGGCCAACGGACAGCCGCAGGAGCTGGCGACGGTGGTGTTGCAGGCGCTGCGGTGGACGGTGAAGTTGGCGCTGGAGTGCGAGGTGCGCGACCTGGCGGTGGCGTCCTGGATCGAGGCCGCGCTCGACGAGTGAGGCGGACGGGTGGGGCGGCGGGCGCGGGTGGCTCGGGCGGCACCCGGCTCGCGGACGACTCGGCGCGTTGAGCCGCTCGCCGCCGCCCTCCGCCCCGCCCCCGCCCCGGCCCGGCCCGCCTCAACCCACCCCCCACCGCGTTCTTCGGAAGGAGCATTGACAATCTCGGTGGTCTAGACCAGTCTCCCCGGTGGGCGCGATTACCCTGCCGATCCCGCCGAGGAGTCCCTCATGAAAACGAGAACGGGTGCCCTGCTCGCAGCCGGCGCCCTCGCCCTCTCCTCCCTCGCCCTGGTCGTGCCGACCGCCTCGGCCGCACCGGGGGTCACCGCCACCTTCGCCAAGACCCAGGACTGGGGCAGTGGCTTCGAGGGCAAGTTCACCATCAGCAACGGTGGCCCCAGCGCCATCACGTCCTGGAGGGTCGAGTTCGACCTCCCCGCCGGCACGTCCCTCGGCTCGTACTGGGACGCGCTGGTCACCCGGACCGGCGACCACTACGTCGCCACCAACCGCGAGTACAACGGCAACGTCGGAGTCAACGCCTCGACCAGCTTCGGCTTCGTGGGCACCGGCTCCGGGGCGCCGCTGAACTGCACCGTCAACGGCGCTCCCTGCACCGGTGGCGGTGGCGGCGACACGACCGCGCCCAGCGCGCCGACGAACCTCCGCGTCACCGGCACCACGAGCAGTTCGGTGTCATTGGCCTGGAACGCCGCCACCGACAACGTGGGCGTCACCGCCTACGACGTCTACCGGGGCACCTCGGTCACCACGGTCACCGGCACCACCGCGACCGTCTCCGGCCTGTCCCCCAACACCACCTACCAGTTCACCGTCAAGGCCCGCGACGCCGCCGGCAACGCCTCGGCCGCGTCCAACCAGGTGTCCGCGACCACCACGTCCGGCCCGGCGCCGGGCGGCCGGGGCGCGCCCTACCTGTTCCTGGGCTGGGGCAACCCGCCGGCGCCGCAGACGATCATGAGCATGACCGGCGTCAAGTGGTTCACGATGGCGTTCGTGCTGTCCTCCGGCGGCTGCAACCCCGCCTGGGACGGCAACCGCCCGCTCACCGGCGGCATCGACGCCACGGCGATCTCGCAGATCCGGGCGGCCGGCGGCGACATCGTGCCGTCGTTCGGCGGGTGGAGCGGCAACAAGCTCGGCCCGAACTGCACCACCCCGCAAGCGCTTGCGGGCGCGTACCAGAAGGTGATCGACGCCTACGGCCTGAAGGCGATCGACATCGACATCGAGAACACCGACGAGTTCGAGAACGCGACCGTCCAGGACCGCATCCTCGAAGCCCTCAAGATCGTCAAGCAGAACAACCCGGGCATCCAGACGATCGTCACGTTCGGCACCACCCGGACCGGCCCGAACTCGTGGGGCAACCGGCTCATCGAGCGGGCGGCGGCGCTGGGCGC
Source organism: Saccharothrix sp. CCNWYY140 (assembly GCF_037401995.1). Classification (NCBI taxonomy): domain Bacteria; kingdom Bacillati; phylum Actinomycetota; class Actinomycetes; order Pseudonocardiales; family Pseudonocardiaceae; genus Saccharothrix; species Saccharothrix sp. CCNWYY140. The sequence goes on along the minus strand of NZ_JBBEGC010000010.1, from coordinate 134,222 downwards.
GAACATCGACATCTTCACGATCATGCCGTTCGACTTCGGCAGCTCGGACATCCGGACCGACACGATCAACGCCACCGTGGGCCTGAAGGACAAGCTGAAGGCCACGTTCGGGTGGTCCGACGCGGTCGCGTACAGCCACACCGGCATCTCCGGCATGAACGGCCTGTCCGACCAGCGCGAGCTCACCACCACGGCCACCTGGACCGCCCTGCGCGACTGGGCCAAGTCCAACGGCCTGGGCCGCTTCTCGTTCTGGGCGGTCAACCGGGACCGCGGCGGCTGCGACGGCCAGGTGTCCTCCAACTGCTCGGGCATCGCCCAGCCGGACTGGGAGTTCACCCGCATCACCGCAGGCTTCTGACCAGCGAGAACACCGGGGGGCGCGGGCAACCGCGCCCCCTTCTCAAGCTTTAGCTCGCGCGAACACTCGAAGCACTCGTGACCGCCATGCGTTCGAGAGCTCGAGGTAAGGCGACTCCATGATCAGCCTCACGAGGTCGTCCGCCGACTGGTCCTCCAACGCGTCTTCCGGGAAGTCGACGTCGAACGCGACTGAAAGCGCTTGACCTGCGGATACCGGAAATCCAAGCTGCACCGCTTCCAGCGCGACAGCGACGCAGACGTGAGCGAACCCCACGACGGGTTGCTTTGCCACCACGGTCTTAGCACCTAGCACTTGGACCATGGTCCACTCGGGCACGTCTGACAGGAGCCCTGCGAACTCCAAGAGGGCATTGCCACCCATTGGCATCAGCGCAGCGGGGTCTCGGACCACCAATCGCAGCATCGCCTCCAGGGGCTCGGAGACGAACCCCGTCTCGGCCGCAGTCCGGAGCGCGATCGGCAGCGGCCCCAGCAACACCTTCTCCGCACTTCCCGACCTGCTCATGTCCGCCAGGCAACCGCGGCCGGCTGCCCGCCGGAACATCGGCACCGACACCACTCCGGTCAGCACCTTGCCGACGAGCACCTCTCGCGCGTTTTCGACGTACCAGGGGATGTTCTTCCCGGTCGGCGCACGACTGATGCTCTGGTACGTCCGCACACCCCGCAGCAGTTCTGAGGGCGTGCGATCCGTTTTCGCGTCGGACAGAACCGACTCACACACCTTTTCGACGATATCCGCGTAACGCTTCGGCACTAGGCTTACCGCTGTGTTGTGCAGCGCCCCATCCGATCGCGCGAAATCACGCAACGCCGCTTTGACCAGCGCCCGTACCGTTCTCGGTACGGGTTGCAGGAACTCCAGGGAACGCACCCCGAACCGCAGGCACAGACCATCGTACCTCACCTCGAGCGTGGAACTCTTGAAGACAAGGAAACGCAAGACATCATCTGTTCCGCCGGCGATCCGCTCCCCGAAGCGGTCGATGGCCAATTGACAGATCACCTCACTCGCACCAGCCTCGACCACCGGTCTCAACGCCTCCGCGAGCGCCTGGGCGTGCTCGGCATGCCTCGCCAGGTAGCAGGCGGCGAAGTACTCCATGAACGTGCGGTGGCTGAACGCGAACACGCGCTCGCCCCGATCCGACGTGCCGGTGGCCGTCAGCAGCCACGCGCGTCCGGCGCAGTGGTCAAGGAAGTTCTCGGCGTAGTTTGATGCCTGGAACTCGTCCTCGTTGAGGTTGGCGATGACGTAGCTCTTGATCAGGTTGTGCAGTACGCGTCGGCGTTCTCCACCTTGGCTCTTCTGGTGCGTGAAGAAGTAGTAGGCGATCTCCTCGACCAGGTGGTGCCCGCGCGCGTCGGCTCTGATGGCGGTCCGGACGTCGCGCACACGGTCCCACCGTCCGAATAGGAGTTCAGCGCACTCCTCGTAGACCTGGGAACGGTTTTCCGGTATGTAGCCTTCATACTGGTAAAGGATGCAAAGCAGTGACAGCATCAACGGGTTGCTGCGCAGTTCCGCAGCGTGCACACTTTCGGACATGAACCGGTTCCTCATCGACACGGGGTCGACACCTTCGAACCGCGCTATCAGATTGAACCAATTCGTGGCGTAATCCAAGACCTGGTCGTAGGTGAAGTCGGGCACTTGGTACGCCGGGAAGGCCAACGGATCCAGAGGAGCGGACTCGTACCCCTCTCGACGACAGGAAACGACAACCCCAGCCAACGGATAACGTCGACAGAACGACTCGATCGCACGGACCAAGGCTCGCCGCCTAGCGATGTCCGTGACTTCATCGAGTCCGTCGAACACCACTGTAACAAGGCCGAGTACGAGGGCGTCGACCACAGCCTCGCTCGCGGCGGGTATCTGGAGGCTGGATTCAAGCCGGGCACGCAGCATTTCCACCAGACTGCCCGAGTTCTCCGTCCAGTTCTTCAGTTCCAGGAGCAGTGGCGCAACCGGATCCACGTCGTCCTGGCACGTTCGGAAGAGCAGCCGGCGAACGAAAGTGGTCTTCCCCGCCCCCGGGCTACCGATGAGCACGAACCTGCGATCGGACAACTCGGACTCGTTGACCACGACACCGTTGGCATCCGGTTGCCGGGCCCAGGACTTGGTCGAGTACCAGTCCACCGGCAGAGTCGCCATCCTGCGCGGGACGTACAGATCGTCGATCGGCACGCGATGACTCTCACGCGCATGGGGCATAAGCATTTCCGAATAAGCCCGCCGACCTTCCCTCCGAATGGTGTCCACGAGGTCTATGGCGTCCTGCACCCTGCGGTGGTCCGCCGACAGGGTCCGTCGTTCTGCGATCGCGGAGGTCACGACGCTCCGCCCCTCCTGCCGCTGGTTCAGCCGCGAGATCAGCAACATGTCGCCAGGAGTGAACGCTCCGTTGTCCTTCAGCTCGTCGATGCCACGTTTGACGACCGCGGTCAAGCCGTTCCACAGTCGGTCAGCCAACGCTTCGACCTCGGCTTCTTCGCGTTTGAGGCTCCGTGCCAACTCTGTTTTGAACATCGCTCGCAGTTGGCTGCTCTCGAGTGGAGCTTTCGATGAACTGGCGTACCCCAGGGCGTAGACCTCCACCAGGCCAGTGCACAGCCGGCCGTTCAGGAATTTAGCCAGCGCACGTTCCTGTTTGCGCACCTCGGCGGCACCGGCCCATTGCCTGAGCCCGCGCAACCGGGCCGGTTGAGTGAGTGTGGACTCCGCTGCCGCACGCCAGGCCGGCATCGAAGCTTTGGCCGCCAGGGGCACCACGGATTTGACTGCCGCAGAGGCAGCCGCCGTGAGCAGGAGCGTTGTCAGATCCGGCATGTGGCTTCCTCGTGACGGCGCCGTCCTAGGTGCACGGCCGTTCGCACGACCCCGCAGCCTGACAAGTCCAAGGGAGCGTCGACCGGCTCGACAACGCAGAAATCGGGAAGCGCCACGAATGGAGCAGCCCACACGAACCTGTCGCACTAGCGCCCGCCGTCCTTGAGCAGTTCGCTCACCAGCGCTCCGACCTGGTCGACCTCGATCAGGAAGGCGTCGTGCCCGTACGGGGACGTGACCACCCGGAAGTCCGCCCCGGCGATCCCCGCCGCGATCTCCCGCTGCTGCGCGAGCGGGTACAGGCGGTCGGAGTCGATGCCGGCCACGGTGGTGCGGGCGGTCACCCGGGACAGGGCCGCGCGCACGCCGCCGCGGCCCGCGCCGACGTCGTGGCCGTTCATGGCGCGGGTCAGCACGGCGTAGCTGTCCGGGTCGAAGCGGCGGACCAGCTTGTCGGCGTGGTGGTCCAGGTACGACTCGACGGCGTACCGGCCGTCCTCCTGGACGTTCCGCCCGAACCGCGCCGCCAGCTCCGGCTCCGACCGGTAGCTCAGGTGGGCGATCCGCCGGGCCACGCCCATGCCGCGCACGGGGTCGAGCGCGAGGGCGTGCAGCTGGGCCGACCCCAGCGCGATGTGGTCGGCGGTCGAGGCGGCGGGTGCCGCCAGCACCAACAGGGACTTCACTCGATCAGGTACGGAAATCGCCCATTCCAGCGCTCGCATTCCGCCCATCGAGCCACCCAGCACCGCCGCCCACGACGGGATGCCCAGGAAGTCCGTCAACAGCACCTCCGCCGCGACCTGGTCACGCACGGTCACCGACGGGAACCGCCTGCCCCACGGCCGGCCGTCGGGGGCGGTCGACCCCGGACCGGTGGTGCCCTGGCACCCGCCCAGCACGTTCGGGGCCACGACGAACCACGAACCCGGGTCCACCGCCCGCCCCGGACCGACCAGGCCGTCCCACCACCCCGGCGTCGGGTGCCCGGGACCGGCGGGACCGGCGACGTGGCTGTCCCCGGTCAGCGCGTGCAGCACGAGCACGGCGTTGGAGCGGGAGGCGTTCAGCGTCCCCCACGTCTCGTAGGCGATCCGCAGCGGCAGGCCGGGCAGTGCGCCGGTGAACCACTGCCGTCGCCCGTTCGGGTCCCCCTCCCGCCACCCGCCGGCAGCGGGAGGGGTCTCCCCGACAGTGGACCCGATCCTCACCGCACGGACTTGGCGGCGCGGAAGCCCGCTTCCAAGTCCGCCTTGAGGTCTTCCACGCCCTCGATGCCCACCGAGAGCCGCACCAGTCCCGGCGTCACGCCGGTGATCGCCTGCTCGTCGGGCGTGAGCTGGCTGTGCGTGGTGCTCGCCGGGTGGACGATCAGGCTGCGCACGTCACCGATGTTCACCAAGTGGCTGAACAGCTCGACCCCGTCGACGAACGCCTTGCCCGCCTCGGCCCCGCCGCGCAGCTCGAACGACACCACGGCGCCCGCGCCCAGCGGCAAGTACTTCTGCGCCAACGAGTACCACTGAGACGACGGCAACCCGGCGTAGTGCACCTTCTCCACCTCGTCGCGCTCCTCCAGCCACTCGGCCAGCGCCCGCGCGTTGGCGACGTGCCGCTCGATGCGCAGCGACAGCGTCTCGATCCCTTGCAGGATCAGGAAACTGGTCAACGGGGCGATCGCCGCGCCGGTGTCCCGCAGGCCCTGCACCCGCAGCTTCGCGGCGAACGCCCCGTGACCCAGCACGGGCCAGTACCGCAGCCCGTGGTAGCTGGGGTCGGGTTCGGTGAAGTCCGGGAACTTCTCGGCGTCCCCGAAGTCGAACGTCCCGCCGTCGACGACCAGGCCCGCCACCGCGGTGCCGTGGCCGCCGAGGTACTTCGTGGCCGAGTGCACGACGATGTCCGCGCCGTGTTCCAGCGGCCGGAGCAGGTACGGCGTGGGCACGGTGTTGTCGACGACCAACGGCACCCCGGCCGCGTGCGCGACCTCCGCGACCGCCTCGATGTCCAGCACGTTGCTCCGCGGGTTGGCCAGGGACTCCGCGAACAACAGCTTGGTGTTGGGCCGCACCGCCGCCCGCCACGCGTCGAGATCGTCCGGGTCGTCCACAAAGGACACCTCGATGCCCAGCTTGGGCAGGGTGTAGTGGAACAGGTTGTAGGTGCCGCCGTACAGGGAAGCGCTGGACACCAGGTGGTCGCCGGCCCGCGCCAGGTTCAGGATCGCGGCGGTCTCGGCGGCCTGGCCGGACGCGAACGCCACCGCCGCCACCCCGCCCTCCAGCGCGGCGATCCGCTGTTCCAGCACGTCCTGGGTGGGGTTGTTGATGCGCGTGTAGATGTGGCCAGGCTCGGCCAGGCTGAACAGCGCCGCGCCGTGCGCGGTGTCGCGGAAGACGTAGGAGGTGGTCTGGTAGATCGGGGTCGCCCGCGCGCCGGTGGCGGGGTCGGGCGACGCTCCGGAGTGGACCTGCTTGGTGGCGAAGGACCAGGACATGGTTGTGCTCCTGCCGAGGGGTTTTTCGGGCACGCCGAAGAAGGGCGCGGTGCGGGTGCGGGGTCGATCAGCCCAGACGACAGGCCATGCTGGTGACGCGCACGTAGTCCACGTGCCGACGGGTCACGAGCGGGCTCATGGCACCGAAAGTAGCGCTGGGTGACGGGCCGCGACAGGGCGTCCACGTCGTGGGAAGCCTAAGGTTTGGAGACATGCGCACCGCACTCATCGGCTACGGGCTCGGCGGAGCCGCGTTCCACGCACCGTTCCTCGCCACCACGCCGGGCCTGGCGTTCTCGGCCGTCGTCACGGGCAACCCCGAGCGGCAGCGGCAGGTGCGGGAGCGGTACCCGGAGGTGGAGGTGCTCGGGTCGATCGACGAGGTGTGGCGCCGGGACTTCGACCTCGTGGTGGTGACCACCCCGAACCGCCACCACGCCACCCACGCCCGCGCCGCGCTGGAGCACGGCGTGGACGTGGTGGTGGACAAGCCGTTCGCCGGGTCTGCCGCCGAGGCGCGCGACCTGGCGGCGCTCGCGGAAGCGCGGGGCCTGCGGCTCGTGCCGTTCCACAACCGCCGGTGGGACGGGGACTTCCGGACCGTCACCCGGTTGGTGCGGGAGGGCGCGCTGGGTCGGGTGCACCGGTTCGAGTCGCGGTTCGAGCGGTGGCGGCCGGAGGTCAAGGAGTCGTGGAAGGAGTCCGGCGACCCGGCTGACCTGGGCAGCATCGTCTACGACCTGGGCACGCACCTGGTCGACCAGGCGGTGGCCCTGTTCGGCCGTCCCGCGTCGGTGTACGCGGAGGTGCGCACCCTCCGCCCCGGTGCCCAGGCTCACGACGACGCGTTCCTTGCACTCACCCACCACGACGGCACGGTCTCGCACCTGTGGGCGTCCGCGCTGGCCGCCGACCTCGGTCCCCGGTTCCGGGTCCTCGGTTCGTCGGCGGCGTACGTGAAACGCGGCATGGACCCCCAGGAGGACCTGCTCAAGGCCGGCGCGCTCCCCGGCGGCACCGGATGGGGCGCCGACCCCGAGGAGGCGTGGGGAACGCTGTCCGGCGAACCGGTCGAGACCGAACGCGGGGCGTACCAGGACTTCTACGCCGGTATCGCGGCCGGTGCCGTCCCAGTGCCCGCGTCGGACGCGATAGCAGGGCTGGAGGTCGTGGAGGCCGCCTTCGAGTCCGCCCGGACCGGCGCGGTCATCGCGATTTCTTGAGCGTCTCGCCGATCGCCAGCAGACACAACGCACTCACCAGCGCCCCCGCGATCAGGTAGAGGGAAACCGGCCACGAGTCGCGCGTAGGCGTGACCCCCAACAGCCACGTCGCCACCAGCGGCGAAAGCCCACCGCCCAGCACCGCGCCGAGTTGGTAGCTCAACGACACCCCGCTGTAGCGCACGCGCGTGCCGAAGAGTTCCGCGTAGTAGGCGGGCATCGGCCCGAACAACGCCGCCGAACCCGCAAACCCCAGCACCAACGCGACGAGCACCAGGGTCGGCGACCGCGTCTCCAACAACCAGAACAACGGCAAGGCGAACACCCCGAGGAACCCCGCCCCACCCAACATCACCGGCAACCGCCCCACCCGATCGGACAGCCGCGCAAACCCCAGCAACGCCACCGCCTGCGCCGCCGCCCCCACCAGACTCGCGTTGAGCAACACCGACCGCGGAATCTGGAGCTGCCGAGTCCCGTACGACACGACAAACGTGGCAAGCACGAAGATGAACATGTTGAACCCGAGATTCACGCCGGCCCCCAACAACACCCTCCGCCACGACCGCCGCACCACCTCCACGACCGGCATCCGCACACGTTCCTGCTGGACGGACCGGAACTCGGGACTCTCCTCGACCGACAACCGCACGTACAGCCCCACCCCGACCAACACCAGGCTGAACAGGAACGGGATCCGCCACCCCCAGTCGAGGAACGCGTCCCCGGAGACAGCCGTGGCCAACGCCATCGCACCGTTCGCCAGCAACAGCCCGACAGGCGAGCCGAGGAACGTCCAACTCCCGTACCAGGCAGTACGGCCGGGCGGCGCGTGCTCGACAGCCATCAACGTGGCACCGCCCTGTTCACCGCCGAGGAAGAACCCCTGGATGACGCGGAGGGTCACGAGGAGGATCGGCGCGGCGATGCCGATGGAGTTGTACGTGGGTAACAGCCCGATCAGGGCCGTGCACACCCCGGTGGCGGTGAGGGTGAGCACCAGCATCGACCGCCGCCCGATCCGGTCCCCGAAGTGCCCGATGACCACCCCACCCAGCGGCCGAGCCAGGAAGCCCGCCCCGAAGGTCGCGAACGCCAACAACGTGGCGATGCGCGGGTCGAAGGACGGGAAGAACAACTTGTCGAACACCAGCGCGGTGGCCGTGCCGTAGAGCAGGAAGTCGTACAACTCCACCGCGTTCCCCGCAGAACTGGCCAACGCAACCCTGCGCACACCCGTGTTCCCCATCCACCCACCCTGGCGGGGCCGGCAGGCGAGGGGGAAGTGACCTGGATCACATCCTACGGCGGTCAGCGGGGGCTGCCGGCGGGGGCCGGGCGTGTCCGTCTTGAGGGCGAAGCGCCGCTCTTGAACCCCTCAAACCTCTCGAACGGTGTGAAACCGGTTCGTCACACGATGTAGTGAGTTGGCTGGAGGATGCACCTGCCGGCGCGTCACTGTGGTGACATGGCACCACTCCCCGTTCTGGCGGCTATGGCCGCCTTCGCCCCGGTGGCCATCACGGCGCCGGACACCACGCTCAACTTCACGACCACCCGCGCGGTGGCCCAGGTGCGGATGACGAACCTGACCTGCGACCCGGCCGGTGGCAGCCACCCCGACGCCGAGGCCGCCTGCAAGCTGCTGTCCGATGTGGACGGTGACCTCAACGCTCTGGAACCCGACCCGGGCATCGCCTGCACCATGCAGTACGACCCGGTCACGGTCCGCCTGTCCGGTCGCTGGCGCGGCAAGTCGGAGCAGTTCTCCGCCACCTACGAGAACTCCTGCGTCATGCGCGCCCACACCGGCCCGCTCTTCGACTTCTGACCGAACACCAGCGCTAGGCTCGGCCACGTGGCAGCCGAGCTCACCGTGACCCTGGACGGCCGGACACTCCGCGCCCACGACACGGGAACCACCGGTTTCCCGGTGTTCTGGCACCACGGCACCCCCAACACCGGCGCGCCGCCCGAACCCCTGTTCGCCGACGCCGCCCGACTGGGCCTGCGCTGGGTGTCCTACGACCGGCCCGGTTACGGCGGTTCCACCCGCGTGCCGGGCCGGGACCTGGCCTCCGCCGCCCGGGACGTGCAGGCTGTCGCCGACGCCCTCGGCCTGGACCGCTTCGCCGTGGTCGGCCACTCCGGCGGCGCCCCGCACGCCCTGGCCTGCGCCGTGCTGCTGCCGCACCGGGTGTCCGCCGTGGTCGCCTCCGCCGGCATGGCCCCGTTCGGCGCGGCCGGGCTGGACTGGTTCGCCGGCATGGCGGCGTCCGGCGTGGAGTCGTTGCGCGCGGCGGCGGCCGGGCGGGCGGAGAAGGAGGCCTACGAGGCGTCCGGTGTCGAGTACGACCCCGAGTTCACCGAGGCCGACGTCGAGGCGTTGAACGGTGACTGGTCGTGGTTCGGCCAGGTGGTCGGCCCGGCCCTGGCCGACGGCCCCGGCGGCTTGGTGGACGACGACCTCGCCTACGTCTCCCCGTGGGGTTTCGACCCGGCCACGCTGACCGTCCCCGCGCTGTTCCTACACGGAAACCGGGACCGCGTGGTACCCGCGGCGCACTCGACGTGGATGTCCGGGCAGTGCCGCGCCGAATTGCGCCTCTTCCCCGACGACGGGCACATCTCCGTGTTGCGCCACATGCCGTCCGCTCTGGACTGGCTAGCGCGTTTCCGCTGATGGGACCCGCTGGAGGCCCACGACACCGCCGCCGAAGTCGTGGACCCCCAGCGGGGGTCTGAAGGTTTCGAAAACCTTCCGTGAAATGACGGTAGAGACTCCGGTCACATTCGTCAACAATCTTCACATTCATGAATTGGGCACACTTAACGGCTTCAGCCCAGACAATTCCGGCTCGCCGCACAAATCCTCAGCCCCCGCGACGCCCCAGGGTCTCAGGTACCCCGATCTATCCTCCGACGAGAACCGCTCGGGGGGACTGATGGACGACTTCCTGCTCTACACCGTCGGCGTGCCGCTGACGTTCCTGGCGCTGGTGCTGGGCATGGCGCTGGCCGCCCGACGCATCCTCGGCCTCCGCGTGGGCCTCATCCGCACGACCTTCGCGTGCATGATCGGCCTCTCGATCACCTCGGGCGCGCTGGCCGACACGCCCGAGGAGGCGACGAGCGCGTTGAGCAGCGTCCAGTTCGGCATCGCGCTGCTGATGATGATCGCGCTGCTGACCTTCGCCGAGATCGTCGTGCCCACCGGCTCGATCCCGCCGCCGACCGAGTGGTGGCGGGCCGCCCGTGCCCGGATCGTGCGCGCCCGCCGGTACTCGCGCATCACCGCGATCGCGTTCCGCCACGGCCTCGGCCCCTACCTGCGCGGGCGGGAGCGCACCGACACGCGGGTCGCGCGGTCGTTGCGGCTGGCGCTGGAGGAGGCCGGGGTGACGTTCGTGAAGCTCGGCCAGGTGCTGTCGACGCGGCCGGACCTGCTGCCGGCGGACGTGGTCGACGAGCTGACCCTGTTGCAGGACAAGGTTCCCGCCGCGCCGTGGCCCGCGGTGCGGGAGGTGCTGGTGGCCGAGATCGGGGCGCCCGAGGACGTGTTCGCCGAGTTCGACCAGACGCCCATCGCGGCGGCCTCCGTGGCGCAGGTGCACCGGGCGCGGTTGAAGTCCGGCGAGGAGGTCGTGGTGAAGGTGCAGCGGCCCGGGGTGCGGTGGGTCGCGGAGGGCGACCTGGACATCGTGAACCGGCTCGCGGCCACGCTGCACGGCCGGACCCGGTGGGGTCGCGCGATCGGCGTGCGCGACCTGGCCGCCGGGTTCTCCGCCGCGCTGCGCGAGGAACTGGACTTCCGGGTCGAGGCGCGCAACCTGGTGGCGGTGCGGGCGGCGTCCGGGGAGGACGGCGTGGTCCTTCCGCGCGCGCACGAGGACCTGTGCACGGCGAGGGTCCTGGTGATGGACCGGCTCGACGGCGTGCCGCTGCGGTCGGCCCCGCTGGGCTCGGTCGACCGCGACGGACTGGCCCGGTCGCTGCTGGACGTGTTGCTGCGCCAGGTGATGCTCAACGGCGTCTTCCACGCCGACCCGCACCCCGGCAACATCATGCTGCTGCGCGACGGCCGCCTGGGCTTGCTCGACTTCGGTTCCGTGGGCCGCATCGACGCCCAACTGCGGTCCGCGCTGGGCAAGATGCTGCTCGCCATCGACCACGGCGACCCCGCCGGTCTGCGGGACGCGCTGCTGGAACTGGTGGCCCGGCCCGACGAGATCGACGAGCAGCAGCTGGAACGCGCGCTCGGGCAGTTCATGGCCCGGCACCTGAGCGCCGGGATGCGACCGGACGTGGAGATGTTCGGGGACCTGTTCAAGCTGGTCTACCGGTACGGGCTGAGCATCCCGCCGGAGATCGCCGCGGTGTTCCGGGCGCTGGCCACCGTCGAGGGCACGCTGGGCGCGCTGTCGCCGGGGTTCAACATCGTGGTCGAGTCGAGGGCGTTCGCGGACAAGCAGTTCAGCGAACGCCTGACGCCGGAGTCGTTGCGCACCACGGTGTCCGCGGAACTGGCGTCCATGCTCCCGCTGCTCAAGCGCCTGCCCCGGCGGGCGGAACGCATCTCCAGCGCGCTGGAACAGGGCCGACTCGGGCTCAACATGCGGCTGTTCGCGGACGACCGGGACCGCCAGTTCGTGACTTCCCTGCTGCACCAGGTGATGCTCACCGTGCTCGGCGCGACCGCCGGGTTGATGGCGGTGCTGCTCTTGGGTGTCGACGGTGGCCCGCAGGTCGGCCCGGACATCACGCTGTACCAGGTCTTCGGCTACAACCTGCTGGTCATCAGCGTGCTACTCGGCCTACGAGTCGTGGTCACCGTTTTCCGCCCCCGTAGGGTGGAGGCATGAGCATCCACGACATCGCCGTGAACACCCTCGCCGGCGAGCCGAGCAGCCTGGGATCGTTGCGGGGCAAGGCTTTGCTGGTGGTCAACGTGGCGTCGAAGTGCGGTCTCACGCCGCAGTACACCGGGTTGGAGCGACTCCAGCAGCGCTTCGGCGAGGCCGGGTTCTCGGTGGTCGGGTTCCCGTGCAACCAGTTCGCCGGGCAGGAGCCGGGCACGGCCGAGGAGATCTCGACCTTCTGCTCGACCACCTACGGCGTGACCTTCCCCCTGTTCGAGAAGATCGAGGTCAACGGCCCCGGCCGGCACCCGCTGTACGCGGAGCTGACCTCGCACGCCGACGCCGACGGCGCCGCCGGTGACGTTCAGTGGAACTTCGAGAAGTTCCTGATCTCCCCCGAGGGCGACGTCGTGGCCCGGTTCCGCCCGCGCACCGAGCCCGAGGACGACGACGTGGTCAAGGCCATCGAGGCCGTTCTGCCCTGATCACCGCACGGTTCCGCCCTCACCGCAGCGTCGTCCCCGCTGCCCGGTTCGGGCCTTTCGCCCCCTATGCGCTCCTCGTCACCGAGCGTATCGTCGGCTGCCGCGGCGTCGGGGCCGGTCGCGTAGGGGTGACCGGTAGCCGGAAGGCTCCCCGACGTCGCGGACACGCCTTCCGGCCCTCCGCACTCGTCGGGAGACCGGACATGAGACCACTCGCACGAGCGGCCGGGGCGGTCGCCGCCCTAGCCGCCGCACTCCTCGTACCGGTGGGTACCGCACACGCCCACGCCCCCTCCGGGGCCATCTTCACGACCCTGCCGGACGGCAGCGAGGTCAACTTCAACCACTTCCCCACCAAGCAGGACGTCTACCTCGACGGCGGCCCCGGACCGGGCGCGCCGCAGGACGCCGCCGGCCTCGACGACGGCACCTACGTCTTCCAGGTGACCGACCCCAGCGGCAAGGTGCTGCTGTCCACCGACCCGGCCGCGTGCCGGCAGTTCACCGTGTCCGGGGGTGTCATCACCGGCGTCGTCGACACCACCTGCGAGCACGTGACCGGCACCGACGTCGACCACGACGCCACCACCGTGCAGCTGTTCCCGTACCTGGACACCCCCAACAACGGCGGCGTGTACAAGGTCTGGGTCACCACGGTCGAGGACTTCCTGCTCGGCTGCGCGCAGTTCGGCGTCGCCAACGGCCTCGCCGTCGTGGACTGCGGCAGCACGGGCGGCAACCGCCACGGCTTCATCCCCGCGCACAGCAAGACCGACAACTTCAAGGTCGGCGACAAGGTCATCGTCGAGATCGACACCCGCTTCAACCGCTGGGACACCGTCGGCCCGCTGGACGGCAAGAAGATCACGTGGACCGACACCAACGGCGCGTCGAACACCAAGTGGTCGTACTACGCGCCCGACCTGTACGTGTTCCACGAGGCGCACGTGGAGGCCGTGGAGACGGGCGTCCACAGGATCACCGTCGACCACCAGCCGGGCTGCCATGTGGAACGCGTGGACGTGCAGAACCAGCACCTCAGCGGCCCGGGGACGGTGTCGGTGCGGATCTCGAACCTGAACCAGGACAGGACCGTCTTCGTGGACGTGCTGTGCTCGTGACCTGCTGGTGGCGACCTGGCGTGGCACAGTGGAGGGCATGGAGTCCCTGATCTCGGCAGCCCGGCGCCGCTTCGCCCTGGGCGCGTCGCCGGGCCGGGTCTTCGCCGAACTGGCCCTCTTCGCCGACCCGCGCGAGGTGGCGGTGGCGGTGTGCGTGGCCCTGGGCATCGAGCGCCCGGACGCCGAGCGTTCGGTGGGCGCACCGGGCCAGAACCCGGAGTTCTGGGACCTGGCCGGCTACGCCCGCCTGTCCCCGCTGGAGGCCGCCCACGAGATAGGCGGCCTGCTGGAGGGCGTCGGCGTCTTCCAGATCCCGAACCGACGCTGAACCGCCACCCCGGGCCGCACGAGCCCGGGGTGGCGGAGGCGTCAAGCGTCCGCCGAGCACGCCACTGGTCGTTCGGTCGAACGCCGTGACGGCACCACGCCATAGGCCGACAACAGGAGCCCGAGCAAGCCTGACGTGGTCAGCTATTACGGCACACTCGGTCCGGCGACGCGCAGGTGCCGGCCGAATCCCGGCGGGTGGTCGTGTGTCCGTTCAGGCGAATCACGGGAGTTGGCCGGACAGACGCGCGAACGGGCTCCACCCGCGTTACCGAGGTGGAGCCCGTCACTGGTCGGGGCCCGGATGTCAGCACTCGATGACGTTCACCGCCAGACCGCCGCGCGCGGTCTCCTTGTACTTGACCTTCATGTCCTTGCCGGTCTCCCGCATGGTCTTGATGACCTTGTCCAACGACACGAAGTGCGATCCGTCACCCCGCAGCGCCATCCGGGCCGCGGTGATGGCCTTGATCGACGCCAGCGCGTTGCGCTCGATGCACGGGATCTGCACCAGGCCGCCGATCGGGTCGCAGGTCAGGCCCAGGTTGTGCTCCATCGCGATCTCGGCCGCGTTCTCCACCTGCTCCGGCGTCCCGCCCAGCACCTCGGCCAGGCCGCCCGCCGCCATCGAGCACGCCGAGCCGACCTCGCCCTGGCAGCCGACCTCCGCGCCCGAGATGGACGCGTTCTCCTTGAACAGCACGCCCACCGCGCCCGCCGTCAACAAGAACCGCACCACGCCGTCGTCGGACGCGCCGGGCACGAACCGGGTGTAGTAGTGCAGGACCGCCGGGACGATGCCGGCCGCGCCGTTGGTCGGCGCGGTCACCACCCGGCCGCCGGCCGCGTTCTCCTCGTTCACCGCCAGGGCGAACAGGGTCACCCAGTCCATCACCCGCAACGGGTCGGTGGCGTAGTGCTCGGCGGCCATGCGCTGCCGCATCTCCGCCGCCCGCCGCCGGACCTTCAGGCCGCCCGGCAGCACACCGGTCTCCGTGCAGCCCCGCTCGACGCACTCCTGCATGACGCCCCAGATGTGCAGCAGGCCCGAACGGACCTCCGCCTCCGTGCGCCACGACAGCTCGTTGGCCAGCATGACCTCGGAGATGGACAGGCCGGTCTCCCGGGTCCGCGCCAGCAGCTCGTCACCGGTCTTGAACGGGTGGGCCAGCTCCGTCTCGTCGGCCTTGATGCGGTCGGTGCCTGAGGCGTTCTCGTCGACGACGAAACCGCCGCCGACCGAGTAGTACACGGCCTCGTCCAGCACCTCGCCGCCCGAGTACGCCGTGAAGCTCATCCCGTTGGGGTGCAGCGGCAGGGACTTGCGCCGGTGCATCACCAGGTCGGTGTCCTCGTCGAACGCGATGTCCCGGACCCCGCCGAGCAGCAGCCGCTTCGTGGCGCGGATCGCCGCCACCCGCCCCTCGGCCTCGACCGGGTCGACCTCCTCGGGCTTGTGGCCCTCCAACCCCAGCAGCACGGCCTTGGGGCTGCCGTGACCGTGACCGGTCGCGCCCAGCGAGCCGAACAGCTGGGCGTGCACCCGGTCCACGGACGTCAGCCGGTGCCCCAGGCGCGCGACGAACATCGTGGCCGCGCGCATCGGGCCGACCGTGTGGGAGCTGGACGGCCCGATGCCGACGGAGAACAGGTCGAAGACGCTGATCGCCACGGCGGGTCAGTCCCCGGTCAGTTCCGCGTACTTGCCGGCGGTCAGCAGGCCCGTCGCGTCCTCGACGCGCACCTTGAACAGCCAGCCGGCGCCGTACGGGTCGTTGTTGATCAGCGACGGGTCGTCGGCGGCGGCCTCGTTGACCTCCACCACCTCGCCGCTGACCGGCGCGTACAGGTCGCTCACGGACTTGGTGGACTCCAGCTCGCCGCACACCTCGCCGGACTTCACGTGCTCGCCGACGGTCGGCAGCTGCACGAACACGATGTCACCGAGTGACTCCGCCGCGTAGGAGGTGATGCCGATCGCCACGGGGTCCTGGGTACCCGGCGCCCAGTCCACCCACTCGTGCTCGGCGGTGTAGAGCAGGTTCTCCGGAAAGGTCATCTTCAGCGCTCCTGAGGCCACGGTCGGGTCAGATCCCCACTCTGTCCTGGGACCTGAGAGCTTCGCCGCGTCGCTGCGGCTTGCACCGTGGGTGCGCGCCGTGAAGCACGCTTTCCAGAGTCGCCTCGCCCGAGCGGTTCTCGTTGCCTGAGAGTGTGCGGGGTACTTGCTCCTTCGGCGCCCCGGACGTGCCGGGGACTCTCCCGCTCGGGTTCCGGTGCCCGTCGTGCGGGCACCCCGGCCGATGTTCAGTTGGGCGGTCGCCGAGCACGCTAAGTCCCCGTCACCGCGGTGTCAACGCGCGTCCAGAGTTGTGCGCTCGACACAATCGGACCCCTGCCGGTTGGTGCTGCCAGCACGATGACAGTGGATCCGGAGTACCGGACCTTGGGCGTAACAACGCCTGTGAGGAGCCCACCGTGCGGATCTCAGTACCCCGCGAGATCAAGAACCACGAGTACCGCGTCGCGCTGACCCCCGCCGGCGCCCACGAGCTCACCCTGCGCGGCCACGACGTGTTCGTCGAGGCGGGTGCGGGCCTCGGGTCCGCCATCACCGACGAGGAGTACCTCGCGGCCGGCGCGAAGGTCCTGGCCACCGCCGAGGACGTGTGGGCCGAGGGCGACCTGGTGCTCAAGGTCAAGGAGCCGATCGCGCGGGAGTACCCGCTGCTGCGCCGGGGCCAGACCCTGTTCACCTACCTGCACCTGGCCGCCGACCGGCCGTTGACCGAGGCGCTGATCGCGTCCGGCACGACCGCGATCGCGTACGAGACCGTGCAGACCGCCAACGGCGCGCTGCCGCTGCTCGCGCCGATGTCGGAGGTGGCGGGCCGGCTGGCGCCGCAGGTGGGCGCGTTCTCGCTGATGAAGCCGTCCGGCGGCCGGGGCGTGCTGCCCGGTGGCGTGCCCGGCGTGCACCCGGCGCGCGTGGTCGTCATCGGCGGCGGCGTGGCCGGTCTGAACGCGGCGACCATCGCGGTGGGCATGGGCGCGGACGTGGAGATCCTCGACACCAACGTGGACCGGCTGCGGCACATCGACGCCCTCTACCGGGGGCAGCTGCGCACCGTCACGTCCAACCGGTACTCGGTGGAGCAGGCCGTGCGCGAGGCCGACCTGGTCATCGGCGCGGTGCTGGTGCCGGGTGCGAAGGCCCCGAAGCTGGTGTCCAACGACCTGGTGGCGCAGATGAAGCCGGGTTCGGTGCTGGTGGACATCGCGATCGACCAGGGCGGCTGCTTCGCCGACTCGCGGCCCACCACCCACGCCGACCCGACCTACCAGGTGCACGAGTCGGTGTTCTACTGCGTGGCGAACATGCCGGGCGCGGTGCCGCGGACCTCGACGTACGCGCTGACCAACGTGACCCTGCCCTACGCCGTGGCGCTGGCCGACAAGGGTTGGCAGGCGGCCCTGCGGGCGGACAAGTCCCTGGCCCTGGGCCTGAACGTGCACGACGGCCAGCTCACCAACGAGCCGGTCGCCGCAGCACACGACCTGGCTTACACGCCGTTCGAGGTCTGAGCGGCTTCCACGAAGGAGGGGCGTCCACCACCGGGTGGGCGCCCCTTCTCGCATGTGAGCGCTAAAAACGCGACCCGCTCAACCAGCCTGGGGGTCACTGGGAGCGGGTCGCGCAAGCCAATCTTAGCGGGCGCCGGCAGCCCGTGCCCAGCCACCCCAGCCATCTGCGCACAATTCTTGACCCAACAGGACACGTTCTGTGTCCTCCCTCAAGCGATCGAGTGAATTCCGCGGGTAACAGGTAAGTCACGACGCCCGGTCGGCCGATGGTCAGAGCAGAACCCCGCCACCGCCACGCCACACCTCCGATCGGAGCGCACATGGCTGAACCACAGGGCTGGATCGACTGCCACGACCCCTTCGGGCGGGACCGCTCGATGACCGTGCTGGTCGAGGACGACCGGGTCTTGCTGGTCGCGCCGCCGGGCGAGTCGGCTGTGCTCTCGGTCACCCAGACCCGCAGGCTGCACCGCCTGCTGGACCAGGCCGCCGACAGGATGTGAACGAGGTGGACGAGACACTGCGCGCCGCGGTGCTGCGCCGGTTGGCCCAGTTGGACGAGGTCGTCGAACGGGGCGCCGCCGAGGCGCTGGTGCCGCTCGCGCGCGCCGAGATCAACCGGCTGGCCGACTGCTGGCGCCTGCTGCTGACCGTGCACCAGCCCGAT
The DNA here is from genome assembly GCF_037401995.1 of Saccharothrix sp. CCNWYY140. Taxonomy (NCBI): domain Bacteria; kingdom Bacillati; phylum Actinomycetota; class Actinomycetes; order Pseudonocardiales; family Pseudonocardiaceae; genus Saccharothrix; species Saccharothrix sp. CCNWYY140. The sequence continues at coordinate 116,238 of NZ_JBBEGC010000010.1, read as the reverse complement.
CCCGACGGCCGCTGCCGCGCCTGCCCGGGTGTGCTGCGGCACCGGAAGTGGCCCTGCCAGGTGTGGGCGATGGCCCACCAGCACCTGATCGGGGAGGGTCTGCCGCACCGCGAGCGCCGGCGTCCGCTGCGCAATCCCTTCCGGCACGACACCGGCCGCCTGGACAGCGAACCGACCACCGAGATCCCGGTCGTGGTGTCGAAACCACGACATGCGCTCCCGGATTGACCTTCCTAAGGCAGGATGGCGCGCACAGGCGCTATCCAGGAGGGACGCGTGCACGACGGCAGTGGCCGCATCGTGGTGCAGGGCTTGACCAAGCAGTTCGGTCCGGTCGCAGCGGTGCAGAATCTCAGCTTCACGGTGGAACCGGGGTCCGTGACCGGCTTCCTCGGACCGAACGGCGCGGGCAAGACGACGACGCTGCGGATGTTGCTCGGCCTGGTGACGCCGACCGCGGGCCACGGCCTGATCAACGGCCGGCCGTTCCACCAGCTCGGCAACCCCGCGCGGGTCGTGGGCGCGGTGCTGGAGGCGCAGGGCTTCCACCCCAAGCGCACCGCCCGCAACCACCTGCGGGTGTACGCGTCGGCGATCGGCGTGCCGGACCAGCGCGCCGACCAGGTCCTGGGCCTGGTCGGGCTCGGGCAGGCGGCCGACCGCAAGGCGGGCGGCTTCTCGCTGGGCATGAAGCAGCGGCTGGCGCTGGCCACCGCGCTGCTCGGCGACCCGCAGGTGCTGGTGCTCGACGAGCCCGCGAACGGCCTGGACCCGGAGGGCATCGCGTGGCTGCGGTCGTTCCTCCAGTCCTTCGCGCGCAGCGGGCGGACCGTCCTGATCTCCAGCCACCTGCTGGCCGAGGTCGAGCAGACCGTCGACCAGGTGGTGATCATCTCCCGCGGCCAGACCATGTACTACGGGCCGCTGGCCAACCTGCGCGACTCGCAGCAGAGCCGCGTGCTGGTCCAGCCGTCGGACACGGGCGCGCTGGTCGCGGCGTTGCACGCGGACGGCGTGACGACCCTGGAGCAGCTGCCGGACGGCCGGATCGCGGTGACCGGCGTGGAGAGCAAGCAGGTCGCCGACCTCGCGCTGAAGGCGGGCGTGTCGATCTACGGCATCCAGGAGGAGAAGGCCGACCTGGAGCAGCTGTTCTTCCGGCTGACCAACGGCCAGTACGCGGCCTCCGGCCCCAACCAGTACGCGGGACCGCAGGGCAGCGGCTACTACGCGCCGCCGCAGGGCTACCAGACCCCGCCGCAGGGCTACCAGCAGCAGGGTTACGAGCAGCAGCCGCAGGGCTACCAGCAGCAACCCCAGCTCCCGCCGGGCTACCAGCAACCGCCGACACCCCCGCCGGGCTACCCGCAGCAACCGAACCCGTACCAGCAGCAGAACCCCTACCAGCAGGGCCAGGGGCAGGGCGGACTCGGGGGCGGTGCGTGATGCTGGGCAACCTGATCAAGTCGGAGTTCCGCAAGACGACCACCACGGGCCTGTGGTGGGGCCTGATGATCCCGACCGTGCTGATCGCCCTGGGCTGGGCGCTGGCCACGGGGCTCATCGGCAAGGGCCTCATGGACACCATCAACTCCTCCGACGCGGAGCAGTTGACCGAGATCATCGGCATCGACCCGTCGCAGTGGAAGGTGTCGCTGTTCGGGATGGCCCGGAGCATCAACGTGGCCACCATCTTCCCGATGATCTTCGGCGGGCTGGCGATCGCGAACGAGATCAACCGCAAGACGATCACCACGACGTTCCTGACCTCGCCCAACCGGGTGTCGGCGCTGAGCGCCAAGCTGGTGGTCTACGTCCTGTGGGGCGCCATCTACGGCGTCGCGATCGTGGCGTCGGTGAGCATCGGCATCGCGCTCACCTCGGACGCGAACACGCTGCCGGACGCGGGCGGGTGGCTCGCACTGGCCGGGGTGGGCGTGCTGTCGTCGATCCTGATGACGATGTTCGGCGTGGGCGTCGGCGCGCTGCTGACCAGCGTGGTCGGCACGACGGTGGTGCTGCTGCTGTACATGCTGGTCATCGAGAACGGCATCCAGCTGGTACTGAGCATCCAGGGCGTGCCGGAGGTGATCGGCTTCCTGCCCAACGGCGCGGTCAACGGCCTGACCGGCTCGGTGGCGTCGTCGCTGTTCCTGTCGACGGCCGGCGTGGTGCCCGAGGACCTGGTGGACGTGATGCGGGCGTTCGCGGGCGCGCTGGGCGCGTTCGACTGGTGGCTGAGCGGGTTGATCTTCCTCGCGTGGACGGCGATCTTCTTCCTCGGCGGCTGGGCGGCTACGCAGCGCAAGGACATCACCTGATCCAGTGATCTTGATCGGGCTTATGGCTGTGTTGAATTGACCCGACTCCGTCGGGTCGGCTCGGCCGCCTGAAAGTCGGCCCATCGCGCCGCGTTTCCCGCCGATCGAAGAACGTGATCGGCGGGAAACGCGGCGCGACAGGCCGACGCGGCCTCGCGTGGTCCGACCTAGTGTTGGTTTCGTGAACGAGACCCAGGGCTGGATCAGACGCCTCGCCACCGCCTGCTGGAAACACCGGGCGCTCGTGGTGTGGTCGGTGCTGGCCGCCGTCGTCGGGGTGGGTCTCCAGGCGGTCGGCCCGCTGCTGATCAAGGTCGCGGTGGACGACGCGATGGCCGGCCAGACGGCCCGCCTGGGCTGGTTGGCCGCGCTCCTGGTCGGCCTGGAGCTGCTCACGTTCGGCACGGCGTTCGTGCGGCGGTTCCTGGGCGGGCGGCTGGCCGTGGACGTGCAGCACGACCTGCGGCAGGCGGTGTTCCACGCCGTGCAGCGGCTGGACGGGCCGAAGCAGGACGCGTTGCGCACCGGGCAGGTGGTGTCCCGGTCGATCACCGACCTCCAGCTGGTCAACAGCCTGCTGTCGATGACACCGCTGGCGTTCGGCACGGTCGTGTTCGCGGTGGCGGCGCTGGTGGCGATGTTCTGGCTGTCGCCGCTGCTCACGGTGATCGCGCTGGTGGTGGTGCCGGCGGTCGCGCTGGTCGCGGGGCGCAGCCGGCTCACGCTGTTCCCGGCCACGTGGTCGGCGCAGCAGCGGGCGGCGGACGTGGCGCAGCACGTCGAGGAGACCGTCACCGGCGTGCGGGTGGTGAAGGGCTTCGGGCAGGAGGAGCGCGAGGTCGCCCGGCTGGAGGAACGGGCCGGGGTGCTGTTCGCGGAGCGGATGCGGGCCGCGCGGCTCACGTCCAAGCCGACCGCGACGCTGACGGCGCTGCCGTTCGTCGGGCAGGTGGCGGTGCTGGCGCTGGGCGGGTGGCTGGCGCTGCGCGGCGACGTGTCGTTGGGCACGTTCCTGGCGTTCGCGACCTACGTGGCCAACCTGGTCGGGCCGACCCGGCTGCTGTCCAGCCTGATGGTGACCGCCCAGCTGGCCCGCGCGGGCGTGGAGCGGGTGTACGAGCTGATCGACTCGCAGCCGGACGTGGTGGACGGGTCCGCCGAGGTGCCGGACGGGCCGGTGTCGGTGGAGCTGGACGAGGTGACGTTCGGGTACACGCGCAGCGAGCCGGTGCTGTCCGAGGTGTCGCTGAAGGTCGCGCCGGGCGAGACGCTGGCCGTGGTGGGCACGGCGGGGTCGGGCAAGTCGACGGTGTCGCTGCTGCTGCCCCGGTTCTACGACGTGCACGAGGGCGCGATCCGGGTCGGTGGGGTCGACGTCCGGCAGGTGCGGCTGGAGTCGCTGCGGCGGGCGGTCGGGGTGGTGTTCGAGGAGGCGTTCCTGTTCTCCGACACCGTGCGGGCCAACATCGCCTACGGGCTGCCGGACGCGTCCGACGAGCAGGTCGAGGCGGCGGCGCGGGCGGCCGAGGCGCACGAGTTCATCTCGGCGCTGCCGAACGGGTACGACACTGTGGTGGGCGAGCGCGGCCTGACGCTGTCCGGCGGGCAGCGGCAGCGCGTGGCGCTGGCGCGGGCGTTGCTGTCCGATCCGCGGGTGTTGGTGCTCGACGACGCGACCTCGGCGGTGGACGCGGCTACGGAGGCGGCGATCCACCACACGTTGGCGCAGGTCACGGCCTCGCGGACGACGATCGTGATCGCGCACCGGCGGTCGTCGCTGGCGCTGGCCGACCGGATCGCGGTGCTGGACGCCGGCGGGGTGGTCGACGTGGGCACGCACGCCGAGCTGCACGAGCGGTGCGCGCTGTACCGGGAGCTGCTGGCCGGTCCCGGGGAGGCGATCGAGCAGGTCGACCCGCGGGCGGACGCGGCGCTCGAGCCCGGTCCGGACGGCGTGACACCGGAGCTGTGGCCGTCGTCGGAGGAGGACGAGGACGAGCTGGTCGTGCGAGCGGTGAACCGGACCTCCGGGGCGGCTGTCCCCAAGGGGACGCGCGGTGGCCGGAGCACGTCGGCGCTGCTCGGCGGCACACCGCCGACACCGGAGCTGATGGAACGGGTGCACGCGCTGCCGCCCGCCACGGAGACACCGGAGCTGCACGGCGAGGACCCACGCGCCCCCGATCCCGGGTTCCGGCTGCGGACCCTGCTGCGGCCGGTGCGGTGGGCGATGCTCGGCGTGGGCGGGCTGCTGACGGTCGACTCGGCGCTGGCGATCCTGCTGCCCAACCTGGTCCGGCTGGGCGTGGACCAGGGCGTGCTCGGGCAGGACGCCGGGCGGCTGTGGCTCGCGGCCGGGATCGGGCTGGTCCTGGTCGGGCTGGGGTGGCTGTCGTCGGCGGCGGGCGCGGTGGTCACGTCCCGGGTCGGCGAGCGGCTGCTGTACCTGCTGCGGGTGCGCAGCTACGCGCACCTCCAACGGCTGGGGCTGGACTACTACGAGCGCGAGATGGCCGGCCGGATCATGACCAGGATGACCACGGACGTCGACGCGCTGTCGAGCTTCCTCCAGACCGGGCTGACCACGTTCGTGATCAGCGTGCTGACCGTGGTGGGCATCGCGGTGGCGCTGGTGGTGACCGACCCGTCGCTGGCACTGGTGGCGCTGGCCGTGCTGCCGATCCTGACCGTGGCCACGGTGATCTTCCAGCGGCTGTCGTCCCGGGCGTACGCGCAGGCGCGGGAGCGGATCAGCGCGGTGAACGCCGACCTCCAGGAGAACGTGTCCGGGTTGCGGGTGTCGCAGGCGTACACGCGGGAGGCGCGGTCGGCGGAGGCGTTCGCGGAGCGCAGCGACGCCTACCGGCGGTCCCGCATCCGGGCGCAGCGGTACATCGCGACCTACTTCCCGTTCCTGGCGCTGCTGTCGGGGGTGGCGCAGGCGGCGATCCTGGTGGTGGGGGCGTACCGGGTGGCCGAGGGGACGCTGTCGCCGGGCGTGCTGCTGGCGTTCGTGCTGTACCTGGGCTTGTTCTTCGCGCCGCTGTACCAGCTGTCGGGCGTGTTCGACGGCTACCAGCAGGCCCGCGTGGGCCTGAGCCGGATCGGCGACCTGCTGCGCACCCCGACCAGCGTGCCGCCCGCCCCTTCGCCGGTTCCGGTGCCGGTGCTGCACGGCGAGGTGGAACTGCGGGACGTCACGTTCACCTACCCCGGCACGTCCCGGCCCGCGCTGGACCGGGTGTCCCTGCACGTGTCCCCCGGCGAGACCGTGGCCCTGGTGGGCGAGACGGGCGCGGGCAAGTCCACGCTGGTCAAGCTGGTGGCGCGGTTCTACGACGTGACCGAGGGCCAGGTGCTGGTGGACGGCGTGGACCTCCGCTCCTACGACCTGGGCCAGTTCCGGCGACACCTGGGCGTGGTGCCGCAGGAGGCACACCTGTTCGGCGGCGACGTGGCCGAGAACGTGGCCTACGGCCGGCCCGAGGCGTCGCGCGCGGAGGTGGAGCGAGCCGTGCGCTCGGTCGGCGCCCTGCCAACCGTGGCCGCCCTGCCGTCGGCGTTCCACCAGCAGGTGGGCGAACGTGGCCAGAACCTGTCAGCCGGCCAACGCCAACTCATCGCCTTGGCCCGAGCCGAACTGGTCCAGCCGTCCCTGCTCCTGCTCGACGAGGCAACGGCCGCACTGGACCCATCAACGGAGTCGGCGGTCCTGGCCGCCGGCGACCACCTTGCGGGTTCCCGAACAACCTTCGTCGTGGCCCACCGCCTGGCCACAGCGGCCAGGGCAGACCGAATCGTCGTGCTCTCCGAGGGCCGCATCGCAGAACAGGGCACCCACGAGGAACTACTAGCAGCCAACGGCCCCTACGCCCGCCTGTGGTCCCACAGCACAACCACCCCCCAACCCACCCCAACCCGCTAACTCCCCGCCCCAGCCCACCCCGCCCCAGCGCAGCACCCCCAGCCCAACCCAGCGCGCCCCCAACCCAGCCCAGCGCAGCCGCAGCGCCGCTCAGCCCGGCCTAGCCCAGCGCACCCCGGCCCAGCGCACCCCGGCCCAGCCCGACCCAGCCCAGCCCAGCCCAGCCCGGCCCGGCCCGGCCCGGCGCAGCCCGGCCCGGCGCAGCCCGGCCCGGCGCAGCCCAGCCCGGCGCAGCCCAGCCCGGCGCAGCCCAGCCCGGCGCAGCCCAGCCCGGCCCAGCCCAGCCCGGCCCAGCCCGGCGCAGCCCAGCCCGGCCCGGCCCAGCCCTGCCCGGCGCGGCCCACCTCAGCCCAGCCCGACCTAGCCCGGCCCACCTCAGCCCAGCGCGGCCCGGCGTGCTGGGTGAGTTCGCGCGTCCTGTCACCGCACGCCAACGCGCCCGGGATGCCGTGTGGCACTCCGGGCGGGTTGGGGGTGGTCACTTCTCGGTGGACAGGAGTTCGTCCAGGCGCTCGTAGCCCTCGTTGATGCCGACCTCCATGCCGCTGGACAGGGCCATGTCGCGGCCCTCCTTGGAGTCGAAGACGCTCACGCCGCGCAGGCGGGTGCGGCCGTTCCCGAGGTCCTCGAAGGTCATGGTGTCCAGGCTGACGCCGTCCGGGTAGCCCTCCCAGGTGAACGTCTGCACGATCCGCTCGCCCGGCCGGACCTCGTGGAACGAACCGTAGAACCGGTACTCACCCTGCTCGTCGCGGTGCACGTAGCGGTACTCGCCGCCGGTGCGGGCGTCCCAGGTGTCGATCTCCATCTCCAGCCGGCGCGGGCCCAGCCACTTCTTGACCAGCTCGGGCTCGACGTGTGCCCGGAACACCGCCGCGGGCGGCGCGTCGAACTCGCGGACGAGCTCGATCGTCGGCAGGTCGGGGTTGGCCACGATGGTGGTCTCGTGGTGCGTGGTGGTGCTCATGACGCGTCTTCCTCCAGGGTCTGGGTCTGCTGTTCGTCGGCCATCTCGGCGAGCACGGCGTCGAGCCGCTGGTACCGCTGCTCGGCCTCTCGCCGGTAGCGCTCGATCCACTTGGTCATCAGGTCGAACACCTCCGCTTCCAGGTGCACCGGCCTCCGCTGGGCCTGTCGACTCCGACTGACCAGTCCGGCGTCCTCCAGCACCTTGAGGTGCTTGGACACCGCCTGCACGGTCACGGCGTAGGGCTCGGCCAACTCGTTCACCGTCGCGTCCGCCACCGCGAGCCGGGCGACCATGTCCCGCCGGATGGGGTCCGCCAGCGCCGCGAACACCCGCGAAAGCCGATCCTCCACTGCCGTCTCCTTACTCAACCTTTCGGTTGAACAAACCGTACGACCGCCCGCCAGCGTTGTCAACCATTTCGTTGAACAAGCAGCTCAGCGGGCTGCCGTAGCACGGAGAGGCCCCCAGCCGACATCACCGGCATGGCCGACAAGCGCGCCTTACCCCGCTGGACCGTCCCCGTCGTCGCCACCCTGGTCGCCCTCGCCACGACCGCGGTCCTGCTGGCGCTGTGGTGGTGGGTAGGCGATCAGAACCTCACCGGCAAGGACCTCGCCACCGCCCGCCTGGACGCCGTGAAGGTCGCCTCCGGCATCGCCGTGGGCGGCGGCGGGCTGTTCGCGCTCTACCTGGCCGCACGCCGCCAGCGCACCCAGGAACTGGAGCTCGACCAGCGCCGATGGGAGCACCAGCACACCATCGAGGACGCCGCCGAACGCCGGGTCACCGACCTGTACGCCCAGGCCGCCGAACAGCTCGGCTCCGACAAGGCCCCGGTCCGCCTGGCCGCCCTGCACACCCTGGCCCGCCTCGGCGACGGCAACCCGTCCCACCGCCGCACCGTCCTCGACCTGCTGTGCGCCTACCTCCGCATGCCCTACGACCCGCCCACCGACCCGACCGACGACGGCCACCGGGAGCGCACCCAGGAACGCGAGGTCCGGCTGACCGCCCAGCGCATCGCCACCGCCCGACTCCGACCGACCGTCGGCCCCTGGTATTCCATCCCGGCCCCCAACCCGCTGCACTGGCCCGGCGAGTTCGACCTGGACCTCAGCGGCGCGACGTTGCTCGACTTCGGGCTCACCGGCTGCGTGGTCCGGACCGGCACGTTCCGCGGGGCGCGGTTCCACGGCAAGACCCACATCCAGGACGAGTGCAAACAGGTGGACCTGGAGGGCGCGATCGCGGAGCTGCGCCACAAGGGGTTCGCCCGATCTCCGGGATCGTCGTACCTGGGCGGTCACCTCTGGCCGACCGGCGGTGGCCGGTCCTGGGAACTCGTGGCGCTCGACACTCCGCGGCCCGAAGTGCCGGCCGGGTGGGGCATCCTCGTCGGGAGCTTTCGGGTCTCACCCGGACCCGAGCAGGACCAGGGCTGATACATCAAGAACAGCTCAAGCACCCATAACGTGACCCACCTCCGGATCGATCCTGTGATCGAGCACTCCTTGCCCGGCCCCTCCTGTGTATGAACTGCACCAGACGGGGGACTAGCCTGACCATGAGTGAGTCATTACCAAGAGCGAGATGGATAGAGGCGAGCGCCAGCCGTGTCCAGCAGCAGTCCTGCTTCACAGTTCGGCCCCAATGAGTGGCTGGTCGAGGAGATGTACGAGCAGTTCCTCGCCGACCCGTCGTCCGTAGACCCGGCCTGGCACGACTTCTTCGCCGACTACAAGTCGACGCAGCGGTCGGGCAACGGCGCGGCCACGGCGGCGGCGTCCACGACCACCACCACGGCCACCGACAACGGCACGGCGGCCCCCACGGCCACCGCGACCAAGCCGCAGCCCGCGAAGCCCGCGGCCAAGCCGCAGCAGGCCGCTCCCGCGAAGCCGGCGCCCGCGCAGGCCGCCAAGGCCACGCCGGTGCAGCCCACGGCCGGCGCGGAGCAGAAGCAGCTGCGCGGCGCGGCGGCGGCCATCGCGAAGAACATGGAGCTGTCGCTCACCGTCCCGACCGCGACGAGTGTGCGCGCCGTGCCCGCGAAGCTGCTGGCCGACAACCGCATCGTGATCAACAACCACCTCAAGCGGACCCGCGGTGGGAAGGTCTCCTTCACCCACCTGATCGGCTACGCGGTGGTGCGGGCGCTCCAGGCGTACCCGAACATGAACCGGCACTACGCCGAGGTCGACGGCAAGCCGTTCGTGGTCACGCCCGAGCACGTCAACTTCGGTCTCGCGATCGACCTGCCCGGCAAGGACGGCTCCCGCTCGCTGGTGGTCGCCTCCATCAAGGGCTGCGAGAACATGACGTTCACGCAGTTCTGGCAGGCCTACGAGGACCTCATCCGCAAGGCCCGGTCCGGCTCGCTGACCACCGAGGACTTCTCCGGCACCACGATCTCGCTGACCAACCCGGGCACGATCGGCACCAACCACTCGGTGCCGCGCCTGACGGCCGGTCAGGGCGCGATCATCGGCGTCGGCGCGATGGAGTACCCCGCCCACTTCCAGGGCACCAGCGAGCAGGCCCTGGTCGAGATGGGCGTCAGCAAGATCATCACGCTGACCTCCACCTACGACCACCGCATCATCCAGGGCGCCGAGTCCGGCGAGTTCCTCAAGCGCATCCACCAGCTGCTGCTGGGCGAGGACGGCTTCTACGACGACGTCTTCACGTCGCTGCGGCTGCCCTACGAGCCGATCCGCTGGGTCGCCGACATCCCCGAGGGCGCGGTCGACAAGACCGCCCGCGTCATCGAGCTGATCGACGCGTTCCGCACCCGCGGCCACCTGATGGCCGACACGGACCCGCTGAACTACCGCCAGCGCAGCCACCAGGACCTCGACGTCCTGTCGCACGGCCTGACCCTGTGGGACCTGGACCGGGAGTTCCCGGTCGGCGGGTTCGCGGGCCAGGAGCGGATGAAGCTGCGCGACATCCTGGGCGTGCTGCGCAACTCGTACTGCCGCACGGTCGGCGTCGAGTACATGCACATCCTGGACCCGGAGGAGCGCCTCTGGATCCAGGAGCGCGTCGAGGTCCCGCACGAGAAGCCGCCGGCCACCGTGCAGAAGTACATCCTCTCCAAGCTCAACGCGGCCGAGGCGTTCGAGACGTTCCTCCAGACCAAGTACGTCGGCCAGAAGCGGTTCTCGCTGGAAGGCGGCGAGACGGTCATCCCGCTGCTGGACGCCGTCCTGGACAAGGCCGCCGAGCACGAGCTGGACGAGGTCGTCATCGGCATGCCGCACCGCGGCCGGCTCAACGTCCTGGCCAACATCGTGGGCAAGCCGATCTCGCAGATCTTCCGCGAGTTCGAGGGCAACCTCGACCCGGGCCAGGCGCACGGCTCCGGCGACGTGAAGTACCACCTGGGCGCCGAGGGCAAGTACTTCCGGATGTTCGGCGACGGCGAGACCAAGGTGTCGCTGACCGCGAACCCGTCGCACCTGGAGGCCGTGGACCCGGTGCTGGAGGGCATCGTCCGGGCCAAGCAGGACATGCTGGACAAGGGCGGCGAGGGCTTCACCGTGCTGCCGGTCGCGCTGCACGGCGACGCCGCGTTCGCCGGCCAGGGCGTCGTGGCCGAGACCCTGAACCTCGCCCTGGTGCGCGGCTACCGCACCGGCGGCACCGTGCACGTCGTGGTGAACAACCAGGTCGGCTTCACCACCGCGCCCGAGCACTCGCGCTCGTCGAAGTACTCGACCGACGTGGCGAAGATGATCGGCGCGCCGGTGTTCCACGTGAACGGCGACGACCCGGAGGCGTGCTACTGGGTCGCGAAGCTGGCGGTGGACTACCGGCAGGCGTTCAACAAGGACGTCGTGATCGACATGGTCTGCTACCGCCGCCGCGGCCACAACGAGGGCGACGACCCCTCGATGACGCAGCCGGCGATGTACGACGTGATCGACACCAAGCGCTCGGTGCGCAAGATCTACACCGAGTCGCTGATCGGCCGCGGCGACATCTCCGTGGAGGAGGCCGAGAAGGCCCTCCAGGACTTCTCCTCGCAGCTGGAGCACGTCTTCAACGAGGTGCGCGAGCTGGAGAAGCACCCGATCAAGGCGTCCCCGTCGGTGGAGGCCGAGCAGCAGGTCCCGAACAAGCTGCCGACCGGCATCCCGCGCGAGACGATCGAGAAGATCGCCGACGCGCACGTGGACCTGCCCGAGGGCTTCACCCCGCACCCGCGCGTCAAGCCGGTGCTGGAGCGGCGCGCGAAGATGGCCCGCGAGGGCGGCATCGACTGGGCGTTCGCCGAGCTGCTGGCGTTCGGGTCGCTGGTGCTGGAGGGCCGCACGGTCCGCCTGGCGGGCCAGGACTCGCGGCGCGGCACGTTCGTGCAGCGGCACGCCACCCTGGTGGACCGCAAGAAGTCCGACGAGTACACCCCGTTGCAGCACCTCGCCGACGACCAGGGCAAGTTCATGGTCTACGACTCGGTGCTGTCGGAGTTCGCGGCGCTGGGCTTCGAGTACGGCTACTCGGTGGCCAACCCGGACGCGCTGGTGCTGTGGGAGGCGCAGTTCGGCGACTTCGTCAACGGCGCGCAGCCGATCATCGACGAGTTCATCTCGTCCGGTGAGGCGAAGTGGGGCCAGCGCTCGGACGTCGTGCTGCTGCTGCCGCACGGCCACGAGGGCCAGGGCCCGGACCACACGTCCGGCCGCATCGAGCGGTTCCTCCAGCTGTGCGCGGAGGGCTCGATGACCATCGCGGTGCCGTCGACCCCGGCGAACTACTTCCACCTGCTGCGCCGCCACGCCCTCGACGGCGTGAACCGGCCGCTGGTGGTGTTCACCCCGAAGTCGATGCTGCGCCTGAAGGCCGCGACGAGCCCGGTGGAGGACTTCGTCGACGACCGCTTCAACTCGGTCATCGACGACGCCCACGCCGCCGACCCGCAGGCCGTGCAGCGCGTCCTGCTGTGCAGCGGCAAGGTGTACTACGAGCTGCTGGCGGAGCAGGAGAAGCGCGGCCTGAACGACACGGCCGTGGTGCGCGTGGAGCAGCTCTACCCGGTGCCCGCGCGGAAGCTGACGGAGGCGCTGGAGCGCTACCCGAACGCGACCGACCTGCGCTGGGTCCAGGAGGAGCCGGCCAACCAGGGCGCGTGGCCGTTCCTGGGCCTGGCCCTGCCGGAGCTGCTGCCGTCGCGGTTCACGCTCAAGCGCGTGTCCCGCCGCCCGATGGCCGCGCCGTCGGCGGGTTCGTCGAAGGTCCACGAGGTCGAGCAGCGCGAGCTGATCTCGAAGGCGTTCGAGTAGGCCGCGATGTACTTCACCGATCGCGGCATCGAGGAGCTGGAGAGCCGGCGGGGCGAGGAAGAAGTGACCCTCGCCTGGCTGGCCGACCGGCTGCGCGCCTTCGTCGACGCGAACCCGGAGTTCGAAACGGCCGTCGAACGCCTGGCCACCTACCTGGCGCGCGACGACCAGGACGACTTCGAGGACTGAGCACCGAGCACGCGAAAGGGGGCACCCGCCACGGCGGGTGCCCCCTTTCGCGTTGTCAGGCCAGACGCTTGAGCGCGCGGTTGGCGTCCTCGGTGGAGAACCGGGCCGGGTCGAAGTCCGCGCCCGACCTCAGGCCCAGCCAGTCGAGCAGGTCGGCGTGGCCTTCGGCGGTCGGGTCGGCGAGGGTGGCCTTCAGGTCCTCGTAGCCCCACGGGCCACCGCAGTCCTCCGGCGGGCACGCGCCCTCGCCGGCGGTGCACACCGGGTCGCCGGCGGGGACGATCTTCTTCAGCGTGATGTCGTGCTCCCAGCCGTCGCCGAAGTCGTAGCTGTAGGCGATCCGGTCCCCCACCTCCGCGAGCACCTGGGACACCGCCACGGCCGATTCGTCCTGGTGCCCCAGGTCGGCGTCCGGCACGCCGTAGCGGCCCGTGCGGTGGGCGAACTCGTGCAGGTGGGCGTTCTCCCAGCCCATCGCAGCCTGGACGACCTCGTGGAGCCCGCCCAGGCTGAGACCGGCGGGGACCTCCAGCCGCCGCCAGACCGGCGGGTTCGCCACCTCCAGCAGGCGGACTTCCAGCTCGTACCCGACGCCGACGCGATCGGGGCGCGGTGGCGGCGGGGCGGCCATGCGCACGACCGGGGCGTCGCCCAGCAGTGCCACCAGCCGGGGCGCGTCCGGGTGGCCGCACTTCGCGAGCAGCGGCACGACCAACGACGGATCGCCGCCGATCTGCGCCCACGCCGCCTCGGCCACCAGCACGGGGGGCAACCCCGGCGGCAGCGCGTCCAGCGCGGTGACCACGGTGTCCACCGTCAGCCACGCCTTGTCGTCCTCGCTCGGCTCGGTACCGGCCGCGTCCGCCAACCAGCTCCGGGCGTAGGCGCCGAAGCCGTCGTCGCGCGCCCACTCGCGCCACGCGGGTTCCGCCTCCGGACCGCACTCGTCGACCAGGACGATGGCGGTGAGCCGCCGCTCGCCGGACGCACGCGCGGCGACGGCGAGCAGTTCCCGGGCGGCTGCCTCGGGATCGCGGGACGACAGCCACGGACGGGACAGCAGCACCGCCAGCCTGGACGGCAGACCACTCACCGCGCCGATCAACGCCTCGGCGTCGACGTCGGTGGCCGGCGCGCCCTGGCGGAACACCACGTCGGTGAAGTGGCGGCCGAGGGGTGTCGGCTCGACGGCGTCCTCCCCCGCGACGACGATGCCGAACTCGGCCAGCCGCTGGGCGATCGCGGAGACGCTCGCGCGGCCGGTGGCGAAGAGATCGGGGCCGCAGACCTCGTCGACGGACCGGCTCAGGTCGTCGAGCGGGACGGCGTCCGCGTTCTCGTGGAGGGTGGCCAGCACGGCCAGGTGGGCCACGTCGTCCTCGTCCATCTCGTCCACCAGGCCGAAGGCGTCCTGGGCGCACCGGGTCCAGGCCTCCAGCACGTCCTCCGCCCGCTCCTCCCAGGTCGCGAAGGCGGGTCCGGGTCGCACACGGCCGCGATCCACCTCGATGAGCCCCGCGGTGACCGCCACCGCCCACACCGTCATGAGCGGCGGGATGTCCAGGGCGCTGCGGGGCTTGCGCGACGGCAGCTCGATGCCGAGCAGGTCGCACACCTCGACGGCGGCGGCGGGTTTCAGGACGAGCCGGGTGGTGACGTCCCGGCCGGTTCCCACCCAGTCGGCGAGCGTCCGAGCGGCGACGAACACCGGGCAGGTCCGCGCCGCCGCAGCCAATTGCTCTGCTGTGCCAGGAAGACCACGGAAAGCCATGCGCACACGTTAGGGGGTGCAGGTGCCGCCGTTTCGTCGCCTGCCGTTGTCCACAAAGAATCCCGATCGGGCGGATTGGCGGTTACGATCCCCGCAACCCGCTGCCCCGGTGGCGGGGGCGAGGCTGGGGAGGGCCTTGTATGGGGGGTGTTCGCGCGCGCGTCGCTGTCCGCGACGAGGTCGCCTTACCGCCGCACGTCCTGCTGCTCCTCGGCGCCATCGCGGCGGCCGTGGTGGCCCAGGGCGGCTACTACCTGCCCGGACGGGTGCTGTCCGGCGCTCTGGCTGGTCTTGCCCTGGTCCTGGCACTTCGGACCACTCCCCTTCGTGGGCCGTTGGTGTCGGCTTGTGGGGCGTTGGCGTTGTGGGCGCTCGTGCGGGGTGGGATGGCCGGCGACATCGGGTCCGCCTTGCCGACGGTGGCCGCCGTGGGGTGCTTCCTCGCCGGTGCCGTCGTGGTGCGGCAGGAGTTGTGCGGGGACGTCCTGGTCTGGATCGGTGTCGGGGTCGCCGTCACCGGGTGGGTCGCCGTGGTGTGGCGGATTCCCTCGTGGTCGGTGGTGGCCGACGGGCTGGCGCGGGCCTCCTCGACGTTGACCTACCCCAACGCCGCCGCCGCTCTGCTGGCCGCGGTCGCCGTGTACGCGGTCGTCACCGGTAAGCACGCTTCGGTCGTGTGCCTGTTGCTGGTCGGGTTGGGTGCGACGCTCAGCCGGGCCGGGGTGCTCGCGCTGGTCGTGGGGCTGCTCGTGGCGTGTGTCGCGGCCGGACCGCGCGTGGTGGTGAAGAACGTCGCCGCGCCGCTGGTCGGTGCGCTGGTCGCGTTGGCCGCGTTGGCCCCCTCGTTCCAGGTCGCGCGCCCGGCACAGGTGCTGCTCGCGGTGGCCGGTCTCGTGGTGGGTGTGTTCGGCGCCCACCTGCTGGAGCGCGCGGGCGGGAAGGTCCGGGTCGCCGTGTTGGCGGTGGGGCTGCTGGCGGCCGGGGTGCTCGGTGCCACGCGCCTGGAGTCGCTGCTGACCGGGCGGCTGTCGTTGACCTCGCCGGACCGCGCGGGTGCGTTGGGCGCTGCCTGGGACCTGGTCGCCGCGCACCCCGTGATCGGAGTCGGGCCGGGGCGTGGCTTGTTCGTGTGGACGCGGGCGGACGGGGATGCGCGCGTCATGCGGTACGTCCACAACGAGTACGTGCAGGTGCTCGTCGAGTTGGGCGTGATCGGACTCGGCCTGGTGGCGTGCGTGCTGGTCGCGGTGGTGCTCACCGTGCGGCGGCGGGCGACCGGGCCGTGGGCGGGAGCGGTCGCCGCGGTCGCGGTGCTGGTGGTGCACAGCGGGTTCGACTTCCTGTGGCACCTGCCCGTCGTCCTCCTGACCGCCGGGCTGTTCGTCGGCCTGGCTGCTCCACCTCATCCGCCAGAGAAGGAGATCGTGTGAAGAGCATCCCGAAGATCGCCGCCGTGGTGGCCGTGGCCGGCGCGGCCGTGCTCGCGTCCGTCCTGCCGGGCAGCGCGGACGTGGCCGCCCAGTCGCCCTCGGTGGGCGCGGTCAGAGTCGAATCGCCGGCGACCCTGGAGGCGCGCGGAGCCGCCGTCAAGGTGTCGGTGACGGTCGTGTGCACGCCGGGTCAGTACGCGTACGTCGGCATCGAGCTGGTGCAGCGCTCCGGCGGCGCCATCGCGCGCGGTGGCGACTCAGCCAACATCCAGTCCTGCACGGGCCAGGCCCAGACCGTCGTGCTGGACGCCCTCGCCTACGAGGAGCCGTTCCGCAAGGGCGTCACGTGGGCTCGGGGCTACCTGAACACCTCCGGCCAGCCGTCGACCTTGTACGACGAGCGGGAGATCGAGATCGTCCGCTGACGCATTCCGGTAGGCCCGGCGAGGGTCGGGCCTACCGGACGCGTTCTCCCTTCCGCCACACTGCGTGCGTCAACGGCACGCCGGGGCGGTAGGCCAGGTGGGTCGCGCTGGGCGCGTCGAGCACGTGGACGTCCGCCCGCGCGCCCACCGCCAGGTGCCCGAGGTCGGAACGGTCCAACGCCAGGGCGCCTGCACGGGTGGCCGCGTACACGGCTTCCTCCACCGACATGTGCATCTGGAGCACGGCGGTGGTCACGCAGTACGCCATCGACGTCGTGTAAGAGCTGCCCGGGTTGCAGTTGCTCGCCAGCGCCACGGTCGCCCCGGCGTCCAGCAGCTCACGGGCCGGCGGCAGGGACTGGCGGGTGGACAGGTCGCACGCCGGCAGCAAGGTCGCGATGGTGTTCGAGCCCGCCAACGCGTCGATGTCCGAAGTGGACAGATAAGTGCAGTGGTCGACGCTGGCCGCGCCCAATTCCACCGCCAGCCGCACGCCCGGCCCCTCGCCGAGCTGGTTGCCGTGCACGCGCAGGCCCAGACCACGAGCGGCGGCGGCCTTCAGGACCGTGCGGGACTGGTCTTCGTCGAACGCACCGCGCTCGCAGAACACGTCCGCCCACCGCACGAAAGGCGCGGCGGCCTCCAGCATCTCGCCGGCGACCAGGGCCACGTAGGAATCCGGGTCGGCACCCGGCGGCACCAGGTGCGCGCCCAGGAACGTGACCTCGTCGGCGTGCTCGCCCGCGATGCGCGCGGACCGCACCTCGTCCGCCACCGTCAGGCCGTACCCGGTCTTGGTCTCCACGTACGTGGTGCCCTGCGCGACCGCCTCGGCCACGTGCCGCCGGATGACCGCCGACAGCTCGTCGTCCGACGCCGCCCGGGTGGCGTTCACGGTCGTCGCGATACCGCCTGCGGTGTAAGGCTTTCCGGCCATCCGCGCCTCGAACTCGGCGGTGCGGTCACCGGCGAACACCAGGTGCGTGTGGCTGTCCACCCACCCCGGCAGCACGGCCCGGCCCTCGACGTCCACGCGCGTGTCGGCGGCCGGGGCCGAAGCCGCCGACCCCACCCAGGCGACCACGCCATCGGCCAGGACCAAGGCGGCGTCGGTGAGCCGGCCCAGGTCCGGGTCGTTGGTGGTCAGCTCGCCGATGCCGGTGATGAGCGTGCTCACAGCGCCTCCGTCAACAGCCTGCCCACGTCGCCGAGGGTCTCGTGCACCCCGTTCCGAGCCACCACCCTGCCACCGGACACCACGACCGACACGTCGGACGCGGTGGCGGCCAGCACGACCTGCTCGTCCGCGCAGCCCGCCGTGCGGGCCGAGTCCAGCCGCACCGCGACCAGGTCCGCGGGCGCGCCGACCTCGATGCGGCCGGCGTCCCAGCCGAGCGCGGCGTGGTTGGTCAGCGCCGCCACCAGCTCCGCGGGCGCGAACCGGCCGCGCTGCCCGGTGCGCAGGCGTTCGCCGTGCTCCAGCCCGCGAGCCTCCAGCAGCGGGTCGACGACCGCGTGCTGGTCGCTGCCCAGCGACAGCGGGCTGCCGGCGTCCTTGAGCTCACGGGCCGGGCCGATGCCGTCGGCGAGGTCGGCTTCCGTCGTCGGGCAGAAGCACGCGCCCACGCCGTTCGACCCCAGCAGGTCGATGTCCGAAGTGGACAGATGGGTGGCGTGGACGGCCGTCAGCCGGGGCGACAGCGCGCCCGCCTCGGCCAGCAGCCGCGTGGGCGTCAGCCCGTAGGCCTCCAGGCACGCCTCGTTCTCCGCCGGTTGCTCCGACAGGTGGACGTGCAGCGGCCGATCGGGGAACGCGCCCGCTACCAGCGACAACGTTTCACGTGGCACAGCGCGCACGGAGTGGATCGCCGCACCGATCCGGGTGTTGTCGTCTTCGCGCAGGTCGGACACCCTGGCGGCCCATTTCTCGCCAGTGCCGTCGGAGAACCGCTCCTGCACACCGGACACGGGCTGTCCAATGCCACCGGCGAGGTAGCAAGCGTCCAACAGGGTGATGCGGATGCCGGCGTCGAGGGCGGCCTGCCGCAGCGCCTCGCCCATCTCGTTGCCGCCGTCGTGCAGGTAGTGGAACTCCCCCACCGCCGTTACGCCGGCCACCGCCATCTCCGCGTACACCGCCCGTGCGAGCCGCAGGTACGAGTCCGGCGTCAACGACGAGGCCAGCTCGTACATGCGGTCGCGCCACGTCCAGAACGTGCCGCCGTCGCCGTGCGTCCGGCCGCGCAGACCGCGGTGGAACGCGTGCGAGTGGGCGTTGGCGAACCCGGGGAACACCATGCCGTACAAGCGTTCGCAGCCCAGCGGGATCGTGTCCACAGTGGACACGGACACGATCCGCCCCCGGTCCGCCCGGACCAGCACGCGGGACGCGACCCCGTCGGGCAGCCACGCCCGCTCGCACCAGAAGCTCTTCATCGCGCCAGGTGCTCCAGCGTCGAGGCCAGCGCGACGACGCCGGCCGCGCAGTCGTCGGGTTCGGCGTGCTCGGCCGGCGCGTGGCTCACGCCGGTCGGGTTGCGCACGAACAGCATCGCGGTCGGGACGTGCCCGGCGAGGATGCCCGCGTCGTGACCGGCCCCGGTCGGCAGCGCCGGAACCCCGCCCAGCACACCGGAAATCTCGTCCCTCAGCGCGGCATCGAAGTGCACGGTGTCGCCGTACGACTCCTCGGTGACCCGCACCTCGCAGCCTTCCTCCCGCGCAGCAACGGAAGCAGCTTCCGTGATCGCCTCCACGACCTCGCGCGTGCGGGCGTCGTCGGCGGCGCGGGCGTCCAGCCACACGTCCACCGAGGACGCGATCACGTTGGTGCCGCCGGGATTGGGCACGACCCGGCCCACGGTCGCCCGCGCCCCGGCGGTCGCCGCCCGCCGCGCCGCCAGCACCAGCTGCGACGCCGGGAGCATCGGGTCACGCCGGTCCTCGATGAGGGTCGCCCCGGCGTGGTTGCCCTCGCCGGTGAACGTGAACCGCCACCGCCCGTGCGCCAGGATCGAGGACGCCACCCCGACCGGCACCTCCAGCCCGCGCCCCTGCTCGACGTGCAGCTCCACGAACTGGCCGATGTTGCGCAGCGCCAGGTCGTCCCGTCCCATCCGCAACGGGTCGAACCCGGCCTGGTGCGCGGCCTCGCCGAAGGACACCCCGTCCGGGTCGGTCAACCGACAAGCCGCCTCCGCCGAGATCGCGCCGGTCATCAGTCGCGACCCGAGGCAGGCCACGCCGAAGCGCCCGCCCTCCTCCTCGACGAACACGACGACCGCGATCGGCTTCGACGGCCGGAACCCGCGAGCGCGCAGCACGTCCACGGCCTGCAACGCCGACACCACGCCCAACGGCCCGTCGAACGCGCCGCCGCCGGGCACGGAGTCCAGGTGGCTGCCGGTCACGACCGCGCCCGGACCCGGCGTGCCCCACCACGCCCACAGGTTGCCGTTGCGGTCGGGCACGACGTCCAGCCCGCGCCGCCCGGCCTCCTCGGTGAACCACTGCCGCAACTCCAGCTCGACCCGGTCGAACCCGTGCCGCGAGTAGCCGCCCCGCCGCGCGTCCCGGCCGACGTCGGCGATGTCCGCGAGGTCAGTCATGGTGCGCCATCGGGATGTGCACGCCCTTCGCCGACGCCACCTCGGAAGCCTCCGGGTAGCCCGCGTCCACGTGCCGGATCACGCCCATGCCCGGGTCGTTGGTCAGCACGCGCTCGATCTTCCGCGCCGCCAACTCGGTCCCGTCCGCCACCGTCACCTGGCCCGCGTGGATCGACCGGCCGATGCCGACGCCGCCGCCGTGGTGGATGGACACCCAGGTCGCGCCGGAGGCGGTGTTGACCAGGGCGTTGAGCAGCGGCCAGTCCGCGATGGCGTCGGAGCCGTCGGCCATCGCCTCGGTCTCCCGGTACGGCGAGGCCACCGACCCGCAGTCGAGGTGGTCGCGGCCGATCACGATCGGCGCGGACAGCTCGCCCGAGGCCACCATCTCGTTGAACTTCAGGCCCGCCAGGTGCCGCTCGCCGTAGCCCAGCCAGCAGATCCGCGCCGGCAGGCCCTGGAACTCGACCCGCTCGCCGGCCATCTTGATCCACCGCGCGAGCTGCTCGTTCTCGGGGAACAGCTCCAGGATCGCCGCGTCGGTCTTGGCGATGTCGGCCGGGTCGCCGGACAGCGCCGCCCAGCGGAAGGGACCCTTGCCCTCGCAGAACAGCGGCCGGATGTAGGCGGGGACGAAGCCGGGGAAGTCGAACGCCCGCTCGTAGCCGCCCAGCTTGGCCTCGCCCCGGATGGAGTTGCCGTAGTCGAACACCTCGGCGCCCCGGTCCTGGAAGCCCACCATCGCCTCGACGTGGTCGGCCATCGACTCGCGGGACCGGTCGGTGAACTCGTCCGGCTTCTTCGCGGCGTAGTCGTGCCAGTCCTCCACCGACACGCCCTTGGGCAGGTACGCCAGCGGGTCGTGCGCGGAGGTCTGGTCGGTGACGACGTCCACCGGCACCTCGCGGCGCAGCAGCTCGGGCAGCACCTCGGCGGCGTTGCCGATCAGGCCCACCGACAGCGCGCGGCCGTCGGCCTTCGCCTTGAGGCAGCGGGCGATGGCGTCGTCGATGTCGTCCGCGATCTCGTCCAGGTAGCGGGTCTCCACGCGGCGCTCGGCACGCTGCCGGTCGACCTCGATGCACAGCGCGACACCCTCGTTCATGGTGACGGCCAGCGGCTGCGCGCCGCCCATGCCGCCCAGGCCCGCGGTGACGGTGAGCGTTCCGCGAAGGGTGCCGCCGAACCGCTTGCGCGCCACGGCCGCGAAGGTCTCGTAGGTGCCCTGGAGGATGCCCTGGGTGCCGATGTAGATCCACGACCCGGCCGTCATCTGGCCGTACATGGTCAGGCCCTCGGCCTCCAGGCGGCGGAACTCGGGCCAGTTCGCCCAGTCCGGCACCAGGTTCGAGTTGGCGATCAGCACGCGCGGCGCCCACTCGTGGGTCCGCATCACGCCCACCGGGCGGCCGGACTGCACCAGCAGCGTCTCGTCCGCCTTGAGCGCGGCGAGCTCGCGGCTGATGGCGTGGAAGCTCGGCCAGTCGCGGGCGGCCTTGCCGGTGCCGCCGTAGACCACCAGGTCCTCGGGGCGCTCGGCCACGGCCGGGTCCAGGTTGTTGTGGAACATCCGCAGCGCCGCCTCGGTCTGCCAGTTCTGGGCGGTCAGCTGCGTGCCACGGTCGGCTTGCACCATCTACAGGGCTCCACTTCGGATCAGGTCTTCGGCGGCGGCGATCTCGGGGGCCAGGTGGCGGTCCGGGCCGGGACCCGGGACGTGCTCGCGGAGCTTGGCCACGGCCGCGGCGGTCGCCGGCGCCGGCTTGAGGGGTGCGCGCAGGTCCAGCGCGCGGCCGGCGGTCAGCAGTTCGACGGCCAGCACGGTCCGCAGCCCGTCCACGGCCTTGCGCAGCTTGCGCGCGGCGGACCAGCCCATCGAGACGTGGTCCTCCTGCATCGCGCTGCTCGGGATCGAGTCCACGGACGCGGGCACGGCCAGCCGCTTGAGCTCGGACACGATCGCGGCCTGCGTGTACTGGGCGATCATGTGGCCCGAGTCCACGCCCGGGTCGTCCGCCAGGAACGGCGGCAGGCCGTGCGAGCGGTTCACGTCCAGCATCCGGTCGGTGCGGCGCTCGGCGATGCTGGCCACGTCCGCGACCGGGATGGCCAGGAAGTCCAGCACGTAGGCGATAGGGGCGCCGTGGAAGTTGCCGTTGGACTCCACGCGGCCGTCCGGCAGCACCACCGGGTTGTCGATGGAGGAGGCCAGCTCGCGGTCGGCGACGGTCTCGGCGTAGGCCACGGTGTCCCGCGCAGCGCCGTGCACCTGGGGCGAGCAGCGCAGCGAGTAGGCGTCCTGGACTCGGGTGCAGTCCGGGCCGCGGTGGCTCTCCATGATCTCCGAGCCCGCCAGGATCTCGGCCATCCGCTGCGCGCTGCGCCCCTGGCCGGGGTGCGGGCGCAGGGCGTGCAGGTCGGCGGCGAACACGCGGTCGGTGCCCAGCAGGGCCTCGACGCTCATCGCGGCGGTCAGGTCGGCCACGTCGAGCAGGTGGTGCAGGTCCTTGATCGCCAGCACCAGCATGCCCAGCATGCCGTCGGTGCCGTTGATCAGCGCCAACCCTTCCTTCTCGGCCAGCTTCACCGGGGTGATGCCGGCGGCCTTCAACGCGTCCCCCGCAGTCACCAGCTCGCCGGACGCGTCCCGCACGTACCCCTCGCCGGTCAGCGCGAGCGCGGCGGCGGACAGCGGGGCCAGGTCGCCCGAGCAGCCCAGCGAGCCGAACTCGTGGACCACCGGCGTGATGCCCGCGTTGAGCATGGCGGCCATCGCCTCGGCCGTCTCCAGCCGGACGCCGGTGTGGCCGCTGGCCAGGGTTTTCAGGCGGAGCAGGACGAGCGCGCGGACGACCTCGCGCTCCACCTCCGGCCCGGCGCCCGCGGCGTGCGAGCGGACCAGGGACTGCTGGAGGGCGGCGCGGCGGTCCGGCGGGATGTGCCGCACCGCCAGCGCGCCGAAGCCGGTCGAGACGCCGTAGGTGGGCTTCTCGGCCGTCGCCAGGCGCTCGATGTGCGCCCGCGCGGTGGTGACCGCCTCGCGGGCCGCGTCCGTGAGCGCCACGGGCGCGTCGCCGCGGGCGACGGCGTGGACGTCCTCGCGGGTCAGGGGCTTCGGACCCAGGTGCACCGGTTGCTGCATGTGCACCATCACAACGCGACGGCCCGCTCCGCACGAGCCGGAGCGGGCCGATGGTGTCTGGTATCCCAGACGGGGTGGGTCAGCGGCCGACCCAGGACATGTCCGGGTCCTGCTCGAAGATCACCTGTTGGAGCACCGCGGCCAGTTCCTCGGCCGGCACGTGGTCGTCCTTCAGGGTGCCGATCGACAGCAGCCGGTCCGGGGCCAGCGTCACCGTGAGCGAGCTGTACCGGCCGTCCTCGTAGACCGCGTCGTGGCCCAGCGCCTTGACCGGGGTGGTCGTGGTGACCGGCCACAGGGGGGTGACCTTCTTGGTCGCGAGCATGACGGAGTACTTCCGCCCGCCCGGGTCCAGGACCGTGCCGATCGACCAGTCGTCGGCCGCCTTCACCAGGTAGTTCAGCGTGGTCATGCCCTCCACGCGCAGCGGCGCCGTGTAGCGGGCCGGGTCCGGCCGGACCGACTCGGCGAAGCGCCGCGCCACGGCCTCCGGGTCTCCCAGCCCCTGGACGCGCACCGACAGCGTGCGACCGGCGAGCTGCCAGTGCAGGCTCTCCTCGGTGCGCACGGCGGGTCCGCCGTTGAAGGTGGTGCTCTCCCCTTCGGGCAGCTTCTCGCCCGGCGGCGAGACCTCGAACACCACCGACCCGCCGGTCATGCCGTGGTTCTTGGCCCAGATCCGCTGGATGCGGCCCTCCGAGAACGAGCGGCTGGTCTCGAACAGGCCCTCGGGCACCCAGGAGGCGGCGTACTCGAGCGACACCGTCTGCCCGACGGGCCCGGCGGGCGCACTCGTGGTGGCCGGCTTCTCAGTCGGCACCTCGGACTGCGCCGCACCGGGCGAGGCGTTCTCCGCCGCCGGGTTCGGGATCGCGGTCACGGCGACGGTCACCGCCGCCGCGGTCGCGGCCGTGGCCAACGCGAGGAACAACGGCTTGCGGCTGCGGCGCGGCCGGTGCAGCGCGGCGAGCACGCTCCCCGGCGGCGGCGTGCGCTCGGCCTGGCGCAGCAGCGCGTCGCGGATCAGGCTCTCCGTGTCGGTCACAGTGCCTCCTTCACCCGGTCGACCGTGCGCAGGGCGGACAGCGCACGGGAGATGTGACTGCGGACAGTGGTCTGGGAACAGCCGAGGGTGGTCGCGATCTCGCGGTCGTCGTAGCCCTCGTAGTAGCGCAACACGACCGCCGCACGCTGCTTGCGCGGCAACTTGCCGATGGCGTGCAACATCGCGTCACGCACGTCGTAGAGGTCGGTCGGGTCGTCCACACCGGGATCGACGTCGGACAGCGGCACGTGCGGTTTGAGGCGGCGGCGCCACGAGAGGAACTCGTTGGTGACCATCCGCTTCAGGTACGCCGCCGGCGCGTCGAGCCCGCCGATGCGCTTCCACCGCTGCTGCGCGCGCAGGAGGCACTCCTGCACCACGTCCTGGGCGAGGTGCGGGTCGCCGGTCAGCACGGTGGCGTAGCGCAGCATCGGGGTGACCTGGGCGGTCACGAACTCCTCGAAGCTGGTCGTCATACCCCTCCAATGCGCGCTGAGCCCGGTTTGTTGAGAATGGGTTCCGTGGGCACCAGCAGCGACGTACCGGCGTTGCGCCGCGGCCTGGCCGTCCTACGCCTCCTGGCCAGCCGCCCCGGACCCCTGTCGGCAGCAGCCGTGGCCCGAGAACTCTCCCTCCCCAGGTCCACCACGTACCACCTGCTCTCGGAACTGGCCGAAGCCGGCTTCGCCACCCACTTCCCCGAGGAGCGGAGGTACGGCCTAGGCGTCGCGGCTTTCGAACTGGGCTCGGCCTACCTACGCCACGACCCCCTGGAACGCCTGGCCAGACCCCTCCTCAGACGCCTGGTCGACACAGTCGACCGAACCGCCCACCTGGGCGTCCTGCACGGAGCCGAGTCCCTCTACCTACTCCGCGAACAACCCCGCCGCCCCTCCACGATCGTCTCGGACGTAGGCGTCCGCCTACCTTCCCACCTGACGGCGTCAGGCAGAGCCATGCTCGCGCACCTACCAGACGCCCAGGTCAGGGCCTTGTTCCCAGGCACGACAACCTTCGTGGACCGAACCGGCCGAGGCCCCCACAACCTGCCCACCCTCCGCAGACTCCTCACCACCGAACGCCGCCGCGGCTGGGCAGTGGAAGACGGCTACGTGACAGCAGGCTTCGCCTCGGTAGCAGCCCCGGTCTTCGACCACGGGGAACGCCCAATCGCAGCCATCACGGTGACCTTCCGACACGTATGCGACACCGAGTGCGGCGAAACCTGGCCAGACCTGGCAACAGAAGTCCGCCACACCGCCAACGCCCTAACCACCCGAATCGGCGGCCACCACTCCTAACCAGTCCACCCAAAGCCCTTCCACCCCACCCGCCCCCACCGCAACCGCTCTTCGCGCCCGCAGGGCGCCCGAAGTAGCTAGCGCAGCAAACCTCCTACCTGGGCTTCTTCCGTCATCCCCGTATGGCCTGCCCGAAGGGCTACCACAGATTTCCCCGGGTGCAGCCGAAAGTTTTTGCGAGGAACGAGCAAAAAGTTTTAGCGGCACCCGGGGAAGTCTGTGGTTGGCTCCGCCAGGCCATACGGGGATGACGGAAGAAGCTCCCGCCCTTTCTTTTCCGTCATCCTTGGCGGCCTGCCCGCCGGCGAGGCTCTTTTAATCTTTCTTGGGTTCAAGTGGTGGGAGCGACACCGTGCTTGAGCAGGAGTTCGTTGAGTTTTTCGGCGGGGGTGTCCCAGTCGAGGGTTTGTCGTGGGCGGTTGTTGAGTTCGTGGGCGACGGTGTCGAGGTCGGCCTGGGTGTGGACGGACAGGTCGGTGCCTTTGGGGAAGTATTGGCGGAGGAGGCCGTTGGTGTTCTCGTTGCTGCCGCGTTGCCAGGGTGAGTGGGGGTCGCAGAAGTAGACGGGCATGCCGGTGCGGACGGTGAAGGCGGCGTGGGCCGACATTTCTTTGCCCTGGTCCCAGGTGACGCTGTTGCGCAGGAACTCGGGCAGGGTCTCCATCGCGCGGGCGAGCAGGTGGGCGACGCGTTCGGCGCGCCGGTCGTAGGGGATGTGGACGAGCATGACGAAGCGGGTGGTGCGTTCGACCAGGGTGGCGATCTGGGATTTGTGGGCTTTGCCGAGGATGAGGTCGCCTTCCCAGAAGCCGGGGACGGCGCGGTCGTCGGCCTCTTTCGGGCGGTCGCTGATGGAGACCATGCCGGGGATACGGCCGCGGTTGTCGGTGCGGCGGGGGCTGATGCGCCTGGTCCGGCCGGTGCGCAGGGCGAGTGCGAGTTCGAGGCGGAGTTCGCCGCGGGCCTGGAGGTACAGGGTCTGGTAGATCGTCTCGTGTGACACGCGCATGCCCGGGTCGTCGGGATGGAGTTTCGCGAGCCTGGCACTGATCTGGCGGGGCGACCAGCGGGCGCGCAGGCCGTCGCGGACGAAGTCCCGCAGCCGTCGGTCGGCGACGAGTTTCCGCGGCTTGGGTCGGGCGCGCTGGGCGAGGGCGCGGTCGTGTGCGGCGACCGCCCGGTAGGCCTGCGCGCCGCCGTTGCGGGCGATCTCGTTGGAGACCACGGTGTGGTGCCGTCCGAGAAGCCGGCCGATCGACCGGTGGGTCCTGCCCTGCGCGAGCTCTCGGGAGATGGTTTCCCGTTCGGTCAGGGCCAGCGGAGACAACGACATGAAGCGATCGACCTCTTTCCGTCGACAAGATCATCTCATGTGTCGCTCCGACCACTTGAACCCAAGCTTTAGAATCAACGCTTCGCTCTCAAGCCCACGCTTCGCGGGTCCGAACAGGACGCGCTCCGCGCTCGCAAGCTCGAACGCGCTTCGCGCTTGAGAACGCGCGGAGCGCTCGAAAGATCAAAAGCGCCTGCCGGCGGGCGAACCACCGATGGGGGTCGGGAGGAGCGTCGTGTTCCCCACCGCATGACCCGGCAAAGCCAACCACAGATTTCCCGGGTGCCGCTAAATTTTTTGCTCGTTCCTCACAAAAATTTCGGCTGCACCGGGGAAATCTGTGGTAGCCCTTCGGGCGGGCCATACGGTGGGGAACACGAGGCCCCTCCCTTGTGGTTAACACCACCGCCGCGCGGAGCGCGGCGAAAGCGCCGCTGCGCGGCGTCGAGCAAACCGCCGCTGAGCGGCGCAAGCAAAAGGCCGCCGGACGCGTGCCCGGCGGCCTTCTCCCGACAAAACCCTACAGCTGCACGGTCTTCAAAAACTCCGCAGCCACATTGGCAATCGTCTGCTTGTCGATGTCGACCTTCTTCACCAACTCAGCCAGGTTCTCCGTGGTCAGCGCCTTCGACACCTTGTTCAGCGCTTCCTTACCCTTCGCATCCACCGCGTCCGAGCGCAGCAACGGCACGATGTTCTGCGCCGGGTACATGCTCTTCGGGTCGTCCAGTTCCACGAAGTCGTTGGCCTTGATGTCCGCCGACGTCGTGTACAGGTTCGCCACCTGGGCCGTGCCGTTCTTCAGCGCGTCCACCGTCACCGGACCGCCGGCGTCCGTCGTCTTGATCTCCTTGAACGTGACGCCGTACAGGTCCTTGATCTTGGTCTGCCAGCGCTGCGCCCACTCGCCGGCGGCGCCCAGGACGTACTTGCCCTCGCCCAGGTCCGCGATGGACTTCACGCCCGACGCCGCGGTGGCCTTGGTGACCACCAGGACGTCCTTGTCCTCCGCGGCCGACTTCTCCAAGACCTCCAGGCCCGACGGGGCCGCCGACTTGAGGGCCGTGTAGACCTCTTCCGACGCCGTCTTGGTGTTGGACTTGTCGAAGTAGTTCAGCAGGTTGCCGGTGTACTCCGGGACCACGCCGAGCGACTTGTCCTGCAACGCCTTCACGACCAGCTCGCGGGCGCCGATGCCGGACTTGACCGTCACCTTCGCGCCGGTGGACTTCAGGGCGCCGGCGTAGATCTCGGCCAGGATCTTGTTCTCGGTGAAGTCGGCGGAGCCGACCACGACCTCGCCCGCGGTGGACGGCTGGTTCGCTCCGCTCAGGTCGTCCTTCGACCCACACGCGGAAACGGCGAAAGCCGCCGCGACGATGACGGCCAACGTGCGCTTCATGCCGTGCTTCCTCCCACTTCGACCTGCTTGACGCGGCGCCTCGGGCGTGCCGACAGCCGCAAACCCCTTGGTACGACGAGCTTTCCCGCGAGTGCCAGGAGCACGTCCAGCAGCACCGCGAGCAGCGCGATGAGCACCGCGCCGCCGACGAACTGCCCGTAGTCCAAGACCCGCAGACCGTCCAGCAGCGGACGGCCCAACGTCTCGATGCCCACGTACGCGGCGACCGACGCCGTCGCGACGACCTGCAAGGTCGCGTTGCGCACGCCGCCGACCAGCAGCGGCAGCGCGTTGGGCAGTTCCACGCGCCACAGGCGTTGCGCGCCGGTCATGCCCATGCCGCGGGCGGCGTCCACGACGCCGCGGTCCACGTCCTGGATGCCCGCGTACGTGCCGGCGAGGATCGGCGGCACGGCCAGCACGATCAAGCCGATCAGCACACCGACCTGCCCGCCGCCGGCGACCAGGTACAGGAACGTCACCAGGCCCAGCGTGGGCAGCGCGCGCAGCGCGTTGCTGCCGCCGACCAGCAGCAGCCCGCCGCGCCCGGTGTGCCCGACGTACAACCCCAGCGGCACGGCGATGGCGCTCGCGCCCAGCACCGCGCCCAGGCAGTACAGCAGGTGCACGCCGACGCGCACCGGGATCGACTTGGTCCCCGTCCAGTTCACCGGGTCGAACAGCCACGCGAACGCGTCGAGGAAGATCATGCGCGCCCCGCCCTCGCCCACGGGGTGAGCGCGTTGCGCAGCGCCACCAGCAGCAGGTCGACCACCAGCGCGAGCACCAGGGTCAGCACGATCCCGACGACGATCGGCGCCAGATAACGCTGCCGGAACCCGTCGGTGAACAGCGTGCCCAGGCCGCCGGTGCCGATCAGGGCGCCGACGCTGACCAGGCTGATGTTGCTCACCGACCCGACCCGCACGCCCGCCGCGAGCACCGGCACGGACAGCGGCAGCTCGACGGTCAGGAACCGCCGCCACGGCCGGAAACCCATCGCGGTGGCGGCGGCGGTCACGTGCGCGGGCACGGCGTCCAGAGCGTCCACGACGGGCCGCACCAGCAGTGCGGTGGTGTAGACGGTGAGCGCGATCACGACGTTGGCCGGGTCCAGCACCTGCGTGCCGATCACCGCCGGGATGATCGCGAACAGCGCCAGCGACGGGATCGTGTACACCACGTTGGACAGTCCGACCAGGAACCCGTTGACCCGCCGGTACCGGTGGCACACCAGCCCCAGCACCACGGCCAGCACGATCGCGAACACCAGCGGCAGCAACGAGAGCACGACGTGGTCGAGCAGCATCGACAGCAGCGCGGCGCGGGTGCCCGCGTCGCCGAGGTACTGGGCCAGCTCACCCACGGCGCCGGCTCTCGATCACGTCCAGCACCTGCCGCGCGGTGACCACTCCGGCGTACCGGCCGTGCTCGTCCACCGCCACGCCCAGGCCGGACGGCGAGGACAGCGCGGCGTCCAGCGCGCCCCGGATCGGCGTGCCGACCGCGTAGAGCGAGCCGCCGGGCAGCACGTCCCCGTCCGGCGCGACCCAGCCCTGCGGGTGCCCGTCGGGGTCCACGACCAGCTGCCACTCGCCGGCCGCGGTCGGTTCGGACACCGTCTTCACGGTGCCCACCTCCACGCCGGAAGGGTCCACAAAGG
The DNA here is from genome assembly GCF_037401995.1 of Saccharothrix sp. CCNWYY140. Lineage (NCBI taxonomy): Bacteria > Bacillati > Actinomycetota > Actinomycetes > Pseudonocardiales > Pseudonocardiaceae > Saccharothrix > Saccharothrix sp. CCNWYY140. Next base: position 86,428 of record NZ_JBBEGC010000010.1, on the reverse strand, counting down.
ACAGGCTGCGGTAGCCGCGGTCCTTGCCCACGAAGGAGGCCACGAAGTCGTCGGCCGGGCGGGCGAGCAGCTCGGCGGGCGGCGCGTACTGCGCCAGGATGCCGCCCTCGCGGAACACCGCCACCTTCTCGCCGATGCGCACGGCCTCGTCGATGTCGTGGGTGACGAACACGATCGTCTTGTCCAGTTCGGCCTGCAACCGCAGCAGCTCGTCCTGCAACCCCTCGCGCACCACGGGGTCCACAGCGCTGAACGGCTCGTCCATCAGCAGCACGGGCGGGTCCGCCGCCAGCGCCCGCGCCACGCCGACGCGCTGCTGCTGGCCGCCGGAGAGCTGCACGGGGTAGCGCTTGCCCAGTTCGACGGGCAGGCCCACCAGTTCCAGCAGCTCGGCCGCGCGCGAGCGGGCCTTCGCCTTGGACCAGCCCGACAGCAGCGGCACGGTGGCCACGTTGTCCAGGACCGTGCGGTGCGGGAACAGGCCCGCCTGCTGGATGACGTACCCGATGCCGCGCCGCAGCGTCGGCGGGTCCACGGCCAGCACGTCCTTACCGTCCACCAGGACGGTGCCGGACGTGGGGTCGATCATGCGGTTGACCATGCGCAGCGAGGTGGTCTTGCCACAGCCGGACGGGCCGACGAACACCGTGATCGTCCCGGCCTCGACCACGAGGGACAGGCCGTTCACCGCGATGGTCCCGTCGTCGAACCGCTTGGTCACGTCGCGGAACTCGATCACACCGGTGTCCTCCCCGTGGCTGCCGGTCCGCGGGGCCGCGTCTCGGCCACCGGACATCAAACCCTAGCCCGTTCGACGGACCGCGGCACGGCGTTTCACCATCCGGTCGGTAGGCTGCTCCGGTTGTGGCAACCGAACTGGTCCGTGCTCTGCTCGACGCCCGCGGCGTGCATTCCCGCAAGCTGCGCCGCGTGCTGTCCCTGCTGGGTGACGACTGGCACACCCTCGCCGATTTGGTTCGGGTGCCCGCAGTGCCCCGCCGGACCGTGCAGGAGTTGCTGAAAGCGCTCGACGCGGACCTGGAGACCAACGGCGACCGGATGCGCATCACGCCGTCCCGGGTGGCCGAGTACGCGGACCTGATGGCCGACGCGGACCCCGGCGACCCCGTGGACGCCCTGGTGTCGCGCAACACCGCACACCTGCGGTCCCTGCTGGCCGACATCGCCGACGTGCCGCCGCCGCTGTCCGCGCTGGACCACGTGCAGGCCACCGCGGAGACGGCGCTGAAGCGCGCGCTGTGGCTGGACTCGCAGTACGACCTGGCCGGCCGGACCCTGGTGTGCCTGGGCGACCACGACCTGACCTCGCTCGCGGTGACGTCGGTCGACCCGGACGTCGAGGTGACCGTCGTGGACGTGGACGACCGGCTGCTGGAGTACGTCGAGCGGCGCTCGGGCGGTCGCGTCCGGACCCTGCACGCGGACTTCCGGTTCGGGCTGCCGCCGACCGTGGAGGGGTCGGCGGACCTGGTGTTCAGCGACCCGCCGTACACGCCGGAGGGGATGGCGCTGTTCGCCGGTCGCGCGGTGGAGTGCCTGGCCGACCCCGGCTCGGGGCGGGTGCTGCTGGCGTACGGGTTCAGCGAGCGGACGCCGGTGCTGGGGTTGAAGGTGCAGCAGGAGTTGCAGAAGCTCGGGCTGGTGTTCGAGGCGATCCTGCCCGCGTTCCACCGCTTCGACGGCGCCCAGGCCATCGGCAGCGCGGCCGACCTGTACGTGTGCCGCCCGACCGCCCGCCGCTCGGTGTCACCGGGCCGGGTCGGCATCTACACGCACGGCCCCCAGTCGGTGGAGGCGTCCGGACCGAGCGCGGAGGCGTTGGCGGCCCTGGTGGACCTCGCGCCCCGACCGGAGTCGTCGCCCCCGCCCCGCCCCAGGCAGCCCGGGTGGGCCGAGCCGGTCGGGAAGGGCGCGGCGTCCCTGGCCGTCGACCTCACCGCCGACCCAGGTCCGTGGCTGCTGCGGACGTTGCTGGCGTGCTCACCGGGCCGCATGGCCGCCCTGGTGGCCAACAACCACCCGAACGTGTCGTCCGCGGCGGGTCAGGCGGAGCTGACGTCGTTGGTGGACACCAGGTTCGCCCTGCGCTTCCTGCGGTCCACTCCGGACGGCAAGCACTGCGTGGTCGTGGCGGACCAGGTCCTGGCGGGCACGTTGGACGCGGGTGGGCTCGCCGTGCGGGAGGTGCTGATGCGGGCGCACGGCAAGCTGGGCAACGTGTGGCGCGAGGCCCTGACGACCGTGCTGCGCATCACCAAGCGCGAGGCTCGCGACCTCATCGCGGCCCAGCCGGGGCTGGAGGCCGACCTGGAGGAACGCCTGATCGACCTACCCAGGCACCGGATCGCCGCCCTGCTGCCCCTGATCCGCGCGTCCGCCACCGGCTGATCGCGGTAGATCACCCGAAATCCTCTCGGTTTCGGCGCGCCGCCGGTAACTTTCGGGGCGGAACTGGAGGGCGGCACATGAACCCGAACCAAGGCTGGCCACAACAGCCACACCCCGGCGCACCCCAGCAGTACCAGGGCCAGCCACCCCTGGGCGGCGCATACCCCCAGCAGTACCCCGGCCAACCTCCCACCGGCCAACCCCCGATCGGCCAGCCTTACCCCGGTCAGCCCGGCCCCGGCCCGTTCCCGGGCCAGCCGGGTATGCCAGGCATGCCGGGCCAACCTGGTATGCCGGGCATGCCGCCGCAGTACCCCGGCCAACCAGGCCCACCGCGCAAACCCGGCACCGCGTCGGCCGTCGTGGCCGGCCTGCTCTTCCTGCCGATCGTGATCTACACCTACATCGCGGCCATCCTGAGCTGGGAGGGCAAACCGCCGTCCCCGCACATCCACAGCTCGGTCCTGGGCGCCGCGGTCTCCCCGCACGTCACCCGCAACCTCGACTTCGCGATCACCATCTCCATGATCATCGCGTCCGTGGTGCTGCTCCTGGCGCTGGTCCAGGTGTTCCGCGTGCCGGGCGTCCGCTGGGGTTTGGTCGCACTGGGCGCGTTGTGCACCATCTACTACATCTACGCGTGCATCCGCATCCTGTCGTTCGGCATGAGCGCCTGGGTGCTGGTGCCGGCCGTCTGCGTCTTCGCGTGGCTGATCCCCACCGTCATCGCCGCCCTCCCGGCGGTAGGCCGAGCAAGCCGCCGCAACAGCCCACCCCAACCCGGCCTCGCCCCACCCCAACCCGGCCTCGCCCCACCACCTCCGGCTCAGTGGGGCTGACGCTCACTCCGCACCGGCACCAACACCACCAGCAGCACGTACACCAAGCCGACCAACGCCACCCCGGCGAAACCCCAGTTGCGCCCGGCGGAGACCTCCTCGGTCGGCGCCGCCTGCACCAAGCCCGTCGGGTCGACCACCATCGTGCGCGGGCCGGCCTTGACCACGAGGTTCTCCGGCACGTCCCACTGCGGCTTGAGGTCGCCGCAGGTGAGGGTGTAGTCGGTGAAGGTGCGGTTGGCGCGCTTCGGTTCCTGGTACTCGCGCACCGCCAGGTCGCACTGCCGCTGCTCGCCGAAGGCCGAGAGCCAGACCGAGCGGGCGGTGAACAGCGACGCGCCCATCACCAGGATCCCTGCGAACAACGCGACGATGAACAGCGCCTTGGCTCCCGGCCGCAGCTTCGCCGACGCCACGGCGAACAGGACCACTCCGCCCAAGCCCAGGGGGATGAAGAGCAGCGTCCACGCGCTCGCCACCGTGTAGAGGAACCCGGCGAGGAGCAGGCAGACCAGCGACAGCGCGAGCAGCCATCCCCACAGCGCCCGGCGCGACCTCACGTCCCCGCTCATCGTTTCTCCAGTTCCGCCTGGTTGGACGCCTCGCCCTCTCGGTGGGGCTGAGCAGCCGCCTTCTTCCGCGACCAGACCGCCACGAAGCCGATGAACGCGAGTCCCAACACCGCCGCGCCCGGCACCGCCAGCCACCCGATCCCCGGCGAGGCGAAGGTCGACGGGTGCACTGGTTTCATCAGACCGGTCCGGTCGAACGCCATCGAGGTCTTCTCGCCCACCTTGCCGACGTGCCACCAGGCCTGCTCCGTGGGCCTGTAATCGACGCGGCGATCACCGCACTCGATGACCAGGACCGTGTAGTTCGGGCTCTTCGTCCGTTTCACCTGCCTCGAGTCGACCACGTCGCAATCCGCACGCACCTCGGCGAACTGCGAGAACCACACCGGCGGGCCGTAGACGAGGGTCAGGCTGTACACGGCGGTCAAGACGGGGATGGCCAGGAACAACGACACGGGCCGCAGCCGCAACAGGGGGTACAGGACCCCGCAGAACCCGATCAGGAACAGGACGATCAACAGCCAGGCCGGCAGCGTGGAGTCGTACAGGAACGCATAAGCCATCGACAAGAACAGCGAGACGGCAGCGATGGCGACATAGCCCTTCCGGCTCATCCGTCCAGGTGTCCCGTCATCCGCTTGAAGGTGCCCCGCTGCTCCTTCGGCACGCCCTCGCTCTCCAACTCGTCCTGCTTGGACGTCTCGCGCAGGATGTCGGCGCCCATCTTGGTCTGGAACCCGCCGCCCATGACGTCGGGCACGGAGTGCGGCGACACGCTGGTGCCGTCGGGGCGGGTGATGGGCTTGAACGGCGCGTAGGCGTCGGCCGCGCCCTGGTACTGGTTGGCGCCCGGCAGCGTGGCGCGCTCGGTCATCTTGTTCCACGTGTTGCCGGCGTCGCGGTAGCCGGTGCCGAACTCCCGGAACCCCTCCTTGGCCTTGTTGCCCGCGTCCGCGAGCGACGGCCGGGAGTTGCCCCAGTCCTCCATCCGCTTGGCCGCGTCGTCCAGGCCCTGGAACCGGGGTGCCGCCGGCGCGTCGGCCGCCCGCGTGACACCGCCCGCGCCGCGCCCGCCCTTGCCGAACCGGGCCAAGCCCTTGAGCATGTCGCCGACCTTCGCGAACAGGCCCTTCAGCCTGCCGGCGATCCGCATGACCAGGCGCATCAGCTTCGCGAGCTGCTTGGTGATCTTGCCCAGCAGCACCGCGGCCCGGCCGACGGTCCACGCTGCGAACGCCGCCAGCGAACTGCCGAAGCTCACCCACGACGACGCCAGCGCGATGACCGCGTTCCGGATGACCTCCCAGATGAACATGGCGATCAGGTCGCGGATCATGCCTCGCACGGCGGCCGTGATCGTGCCCGCCGTGGCGACCTGCTCGGCCACGCCGACGCACGCCCGGCTCATGGCCAGCGTCTCGCCGACGAGTCGTCCCTGGCTCGCGCGGAACCTGTCGGCCGCGCCCTGCTCCCAGCCGCTGACCTGCGTCTCGACCGCGTTGTGCTGGTCCTGCGCGATGCGGTCCAACTCCAGGGCGGCCTTGTTCCACGTCGCGACCGCGGCCTTGATCTTGTCGCTGTTGCCGGCGAGCCAGTCCAGTGGTTCGCGCAGGAAGCTGATGTGCTCGATGAGCCACCCGATGCCCGCCGTGGCCAGGGTGCCCAGCGGGTCGATCGCCGCACTCAGCACGTCGAGGCCCGCGGCGGCGAAGTTCATGCCGATCTCGGCGAAGTCGCCCTCACCGGCGCGCTTCAAGGAGTCGGCCAACTGGACGACCGATTCGGCCGGCCCTGCCCCCGCGAAGTTGTCGGGTGCCCAGAAGCCCGCGTCGTCGCCGGTGGCGAACCCGGTCAGAAGTCCGTCTGCCATCACGCACCCCCGCTGAAGGTCTGCTGGTTGCCGTCCTCGACGTTCTCGTAGTCCACTGCCGTCAGGATCGTGTCGTCGGCAGCCTGGCCGTGCGCCGCCGCCAAAGCCTTGATCGCCTCGACGGTCTGCGCCGCTGCCTCCTGAGCATCGCCGGCGAAGAACTGGAGCAGCTGCCCGAACGTGTCACCGCCCAGGTCGACGGCAGCGACGCTGTTCGCCACCGCCTCGATCTCCCCCTGCCGCCCCTGCTGCCCACCGGCGAACGTGCGCAACTGCGTGGCCTGCACCTTGAACCCGCTCATCGCAGCACCGACCCCCCGAAGTCGTCGTCATCGGGTGCCGAAGGCCGCGCAGGACGGGCCGGTCGTGGAGGTGGTGTGCCCCAGCCGGATGACGGCCCAGCGCCCCAGCCGGTGTCGCGCAGGACGCTGCCCTCCTCGGTCGGCGCGGGCGGTGGCGGTTCTTCCTCCACCTGCGGGATGAACGAGGTCAGGAAGTCCATCGCCTCCGTGCCGCCGAACTCCGGCTCGACGATGGCCGCCACCTGCGACGCGGCCTGGGCCTGCGCTCGCCGCACGGTCGTCATCACCACCTGGCCGAGCTGGACGTGCGAGAAGTCCCCCACGCGCGGTGAGAACTCGATGTGCTGCAACGACCCGTTGGGCGCGACCGTCACGGTCACCGCCCCGTCCGGCGAGCGCAGGGTCGCCGACGTCTGCTGGATCTGCTGCTGCATCTCCTCCGACCGGCGCGCCAGGTCGGTCGCCCGCGCCTCCAGGTCGGCGATCATCCGTTCCGGTTCCACAAGTCTCCCCTTCAGGTACCGCCGGGGAGTATTGCGGATCAGCCGGCCCTGGGGATGTGCAATGGACCAAGTGCCAGCACAGCGCGGAATTCCTTGGGCGGCACGGGCCTGGAGAACAGCCAGCCCTGGTACGCGTCCACGCCGACACCGCGCAGCACGTGGAACTGGGTCGCGGTCTCCACGCCCTCCGCCACGCACTTGCGGCCCATCGCCCGCGCCATGTCCACCACGGCCCGAGCGACCGCGAAGTCCGACGAGTCGTTGCCGACACCGGACACGAAACGCCGGTCCACCTTGATGATCTGCGCGGGCAGGTCCTTCAACCGGGCCAACGACGAGTAGCCGGTGCCGAAGTCGTCGACGGCGAACCGGATGCCGCGCCCGACCAGCTCGTCCATCGACTGCCGCACCCGCGAGGGCAGGTCCACCAGCGCGGTCTCGACCAGTTCGAGGACCACCCGGTCCCACGGGATGCCGGCCTCGGCGATCGCGTTGGCCACGATGTCCACGAATTCCGGGTCACCTGGCACCAACCCGGCCAGGTTCACGGCCACCGACACCGGCTGGTCGTTGGGCGCGGGCCAGGTCGCGGCTTCCTTCAACGCCGTGCGCAGCACCCACCGGTCCAGCTCGCGCAGCAGGTCGCCCTGCTCGGCCACCGGCAGGAAGATGTCCGGCGGCAGCAGCCCGCGATCCGGGTGCGGCCAGCGCACCAGAGCCTCGGCGGTCTGCACCGACCCGTCCACGCCCACCACGGGCTGGAAGTGCAGTGCCAAACCGTCGTGCGCCAACGCGTCCCGCAGCTGGCCCTCCAGGTGGACCTGCCGGTCGGCGGAGGCGATCAACGCCGCCGACGCCAGCGACACCCGACCCGCACCGGACCGCTTGGCCTCGAACATCGCCGCGTCGGCAAACCGCAGCAAGTCGTTGCCGGTCGCACGGGACCCGTTGGGGACAGCGGCGCCTATCGACGCCGACACCCGCACCAGCTGCCCGTGCACCGGAACGGCCGTGCGCAGCAACCCGGCGACCTTGGTGGCCAGCGCGTCCACGCCGCCGACCTTGTCCAGGTTCTCGCAGATGATCACGTACTCGTCACCGGACAAACGAGCCGCCGTGCAGCCCTCGGGAAGGCCGCCTTCCAACCGCCGCGCCAGCGCCACGAGCAGCTCGTCACCGGCGTCGTGGCCCAGGGAGTCGTTGACCCGCTTGAAGTTGTCGATGTCGCAGAACAACACCGCGACCTGCGAGCGGTCCTCGGAATCCAGCAGGGTCGTCAGCATCTCCTTGACCAGCGCCCGGTTCGGCAGACCGGTCAGCTCGTCGTGCGTGGCCTGGTGGCGCAGGGCCTCGGCGGTGCGGCGGCGCTCGGTGATGTCCTGGAAGACCGTCAGCCAGAACCGGCGGCCGTCGTCCTGCACGGACAACGCGATGTGCAGCTCGCAGTAGACCCGCTCACCGTCGGGCCGGACCAGGATGCGCTGCGGGATCTTGTGCACCCGGTCCGCGCCCATCTGGGTCATGCGGCTCACCGAGTGCAGCCGGTTCTCCTGGTCGTCGGGGTGGGTCATCTGCGCCGCGGTCATGCCGCGCAGCTGCTCCAGGTCGATGCCGAGCAGGTCGCACAGGGCGTCGTTGGCGTCCACCAGCCGCTCGGCCTCGTCGAACAGGCCGATGCCGACCGGGGTGAGCTGCACCAGGTCGGCGAAGCGCTGGCTGGAGCGCTTCATCCGGGTCTCGGCGGCGCGCTGCTCGGTGATGTCCTGCGCGGTGCCCACGGCCAGCGGCCTGCCGTCCGGACCCTGCACGACCACGCCGTGGCTGCGGAACACGCGGACCTTGCCGTCGCGGCGCATGATCCGGTGCTCGCACTGCACCGGCACCTGGTCGGTCGCGAGCTGCTGCCACAGCTCGTCCACCCAGCCGCGGTCGTCGGGGTGCACGAGGTCGAGGTAGGTCTGATAGCGGGTGTGCTCGTCGCGCGGCACGCCGAACAGGTCGGCCAGCATGTCCGACCACACGACGTCGCCGGTCTGGAGGTTCCACTCCCACACGCCCAGCTGGGCGGCGCGCTGCGCGTCGGCGAGGCGGCGGCGGTCGTCGCGCAGCTGGCGCTCCAGCGCGCGGGCCTCGGTGACGTCCTGGATGGTGCCGTGCACGCGGACGATCCGGCCGGACTCGAACTCGGCCCGCGCGCGGCAGATGTAGACGCGGTCGCCGAACTCGCTGCGCACCTCGGCCTCGAACGGCTGGTCGTCCTTGGCGTGCAGCAGCTCGCGGCGCAGGGACTCCAGCTCGGGCCGGTCCTCGGGGTGCACCCCGCAGAACAGGTCGCTGTCGGGCGCGATGCCCAGGTCGGCGTACATCTCCAGCAGCACCTCGCTGCGGTGCACGGCCTTGGTGGGCATCTCGTAGCTCCAGCTGCCGATGCGCGCGATGCGCTGCGCCTCCAGCAGCCTGCCCCGCTCGGTCTCCAGGGCGCGGTCGGTGGTGAGCTGGGAGGTGATGTCCCGGATGTAGCCGGTGATGAACTGGGTCCGGCCGTCGGCTCTCAGCTTGGCCTCGGCGACGCCCCGGATCCAGCGCAGGTCGCCGCCGGGCCGGACGATCCGGTAGACGATGTCGATCGGGTTGCCGTCCAGCTCGCGGTTGGCCCAGTAGCCCGCGACCATGTCGTAGTCGTCGGGGTGCACGACGTCCAGCACGGCCTGCGCGCCCGGCGTGACCTCGCCCGGCTTGAGCCCGAGCATCTCGTAGTGCGACTCCGACCAGACGGTGACGCCGGTGGTCGGGTCGTACTCCCACGAGCCGATCTGGGCGACCCGCTGCACGGTGCGCAGCCGCCGCTGCTCGTCGCGCAGCTCGTCGGCGGCCTTGGCCAGGTCGGAGACGTCGACCAGCAGCACGGCGTGCAGACCGGTGCCCGGCACGGCGCTGCGCACCACGCGGACCGGCAGCAGACCGCCGTCGGACTGGCTCAGCCGCAGGTCCGGGGCGGTGCCGACGAGGAGTTCACCCAGGGCGCGGCCGACCAGGTCGCCCGCGGAACGCGCTTTCGCGAGCGCCGCGACGGCGTCGTTGGCCCGCATGACGACACCCTTGGGGTCTACCAGGAGTGAGGGACCCTCGGTGAGTGGGACACCGTCCAGCGCGACCGGTGGCGCGGGACGTGCAGTGTCCAGTCCAACCCGCTTGGGCACGGTCCCACCTTCCCGTGACAACGGCAGGGATGAACCGGCCCGGACCGCACCCGAATACGGCGTCCCCCTCCGCGGGCAATATTCACCCGAGGAGAGGGACGGTATCGCTTCGGAGCGTCATCGCCCACCCCTCTTCGGGCTAACGAAACAATACGTTCGTGGTTTCGCTGGTCCGTTGAGCCGAACGGGCGGATGCGGCCGGAGGTCTCCCAACTCCGACTCCGACGTCAGGCTACTCCGTCCTGTCGAGCTGCCAAGGCCACGGCCGCGGCGACTTCGGGTCCGACCCGCGGGTCCAGCGCGCTGGGCACGATCCGGTCGGCCGCGAGGTCGTCGGAGGCGACCGCCGCGATGGCGTCGGCGGCGGCCAGCTTCATGCCCTCGGTGATCCGCTTCGCGCCCGCGTCCAGGGCGCCCCGGAAGATGCCGGGGAACGCGAGGACGTTGTTGATCTGGTTGGGGAAGTCGCTGCGCCCGGTGGCGACGATCGCCGCGTGCCGCCCGGCGACGTCCGGGTGGACCTCCGGGTCGGGGTTGGACAGCGCGAACACGATCGAGTCGCCCGCCATGCTCGCGATCAGCTCCTCCTCGACCCGGGAGGAGGACACGCCGACGAACACGTCCGCGCCGCGCAGCGCGTCCGCGATGCCGCCGCGCAGGCCGGAGCCGTTGGTGACCGCGGCCAACTCCTCCTTGACCGGGTTCAGGCCCGCGCGCCCGGTGTGCACGATGCCGCGCGAGTCGACCACGGTGACCTCGCCGATGCCGGCCGCGAGCAGGATCTTCGCGCACGCCACGCCCGCCGCGCCGGCGCCGGAGATGACCACCCGCTGGTTCGCGATGTCCTTGTCCAGCACGGTGTTCGCACCGCGCAGCGCGGCCAGGACGACGACGGCGGTGCCGTGCTGGTCGTCGTGCATGACCGGCACGTCGAGGGCCTCGATCAGCCGCCGCTCCAGCTCGAAGCAGCGCGGGGCGGCGACGTCCTCCAGGTTCACCGCGCCGAACGACGGGCGCAGCCGGACCAGCGTCTCCACGATCTCGTCCACGTCCGTGGTGTCCAGCACCAGGGGGATCGAGTCGAGGCCGCCGAAGGTCTTGAACAGCGCCGCCTTGCCCTCCATGACCGGCAGCGAGGCGCTCGCGCCGATGTCGCCCAGGCCGAGGACGGCGGTGCCGTCGCTGACCACGGCGACCAGGCGGTGCGCCCAGGTGTACTTGGCGGCCAGCGAGGCGTCCTCGGCGATCGCGCGGCTCACCCGGGCGACGCCCGGGGTGTAGGCGATGGACAGGGCGCGCGGGTCGGCGAGCGAAGCGGTCACACCCACGCCCAGCTTGCCGCCCTCGTGGGCCCGGAAGATCTCTTCGTCGGTCAGTTGCGAAGTCAGCGTCTGCTCGTTTTGGGGTAGGTCGTTCAATGCGGTCACGGGAGTCCCTCCTGCGGTGCGCGAGTTGCTTCGGCGCACCGGGACCGGCGTTGTCACGCGGATCTTCGGGGCCTGGCTGCGAGCCGGTCCGCGCGGTCTGCACGGCGGCCCTGGGCGGGCGGTGCGGGCAACTATGACAGCGCCGGCCGATCGTGTCTGCGGCGGGGATCACAGTTTTTCCGCAGGTCAGAGGGCATATAGGAGAACGTACGTCCGGTTTTCTGCACCGACCGGTCGGTTTTCCCAGGCAGGATCGGTCAAGACCTCCGATCTCCTAGGGTGAGCGCCATGCAGGCACGCGAGCTGAAAATTCCAGGCGTTTTCGAGTTCACCCCATCGGTGTTCCCGGACGAGCGCGGGCTGTTCGTCGCCCCGTTCCAGGAGACGGCGTTCGTCGAGGCGGTCGGCCACCCGCTGCGGGTCGCGCAGACCAACCACAGCGAGTCCCGGCGCGGGGTCGTGCGCGGGGTGCACTACGCCGACGTGCCGCCCGGCCAGGCCAAGTACGTGCACTGCCCGCGCGGGCGGCTGCTGGACGTGATCGTGGACATCCGCGTGGGGTCGCCGACGTTCGGGCAGTGGGACGCCGTGGAGCTGTCGCCGGAGCGGTTCAACTCGGTGTACGTGCCCGAGGGCCTGGGGCACGCACTGATGGCGCTGGAGGACGGGACCGTCACGTCGTACCTGTGCACGGAGGGCTACAACCCCAAGGCCGAACGCGCCCTCCACCCGCTGACCCTGGACCTGCCGTGGCCGGCGGACGTTACTCCGGTCCTCTCCCCGAAGGACGCCGCCGCCCCCTCCCTCGACGAGGCTCTTGCTTCCGGCCTGCTCCCCTCTTATGAGGAGTGCACGGCTTGGTACGCGAAGCTGCGCTCCTAACGCAGCCTCCGGGGGCGCGGCCAGAGCCGGAACCGGATCACCCCGAGCACCTCGGCCGCGCCCAACGTGCGCGAGTCCGTAGACGCGAACGGGTTGTCCCCCTCGACGTGCCAGCCGTCCCCGTCGGTCCTGATCGCCCGCTTGACCGACAGCTGCCCGGGCCGCGCAGGCCACCTGACCAGCACAAGATCGTTCACCCGGGGCGGTCGGGAGGCTTCGAGGACCACCACGTCCCCCGTCCGGAGGGTCGGGTACATCGACGGCCCGGTCACCCGCACCAGCGGCAACGGCCTGGGTTCGGCGCGTGCCAACGATCACCTCCACCTGCTCGGTCCGAGGCCCCGGAGTAGGGTTCGGCACGTCGGAGCATCCACTGTCAGGGAGGAACAATGCGACTGCTGTCGCGCATTCTCCGCCGCCCGCTACTGGAGGCCACCGCGCACTGCGACCTCCCGTGCGGTGTCTACGACCCGGCGCAGGCCCGGATCGAGGCGGAGTCGATCAAGGCGGTCCAGGAGAAGTACCAGGCCAACGAGGACCCCGAGTTCCGCGAGCGCGCGATCCTGATCAAGGAGCAGCGCAGCGAGTTGGTCAAGCACCACCTGTGGGTCCTGTGGACCGACTACTTCAAGCCGCCGCACTTCGAGAAGTACCCCGAGCTGCACGACCTCTTCAACCGCGCCACGAAGGCCGCGGGCGCCGCCGGCACCAAGGGTTCAATGGACCCGGCGAAGGGCCAGGAGCTGCTCGACCTGATCGCCCAGATCGACAAGATCTTCTGGGAGACGAAGGCCGCGGCCTGACCCCTGCGCGACAACGGCGCTGACCAGCGGAAACTCCTCCGTCTGGTCAGCGCCGTTCTTCGTCTTCGGTCGCCGTCAAGCGGGTCGAACCGCGCCAGGTCTCCCCGCTGCGGCACCTCGAACAGCTTTCCACGCCGCCCATCCAGTACCACGGGAATCACGCCGGCCAAGGTCGACTCCATAGTGCGCTGCATGATCCTCAGCGCGATGGGAGCAGCGTCTTTCCCCAACGGCGGCGCCTTGAGGTACATGAGCACCGCCACCCGTAGGTGTGCGCTGCGAGGATTCGTCGGCTGATCGGGCTCGCCGCGAACCAGGGCGATCCCGCATCCGGTGCCGCTACCATCCGTGAAATGTCGGGCCTGGAGGCCGCTGCCGGCCGTGCCGCTGCCACCGTGGGCAAGAAGCTGTTCGAGGGGACTCGGCACCGCGTGCGGGTGGCGCAGGTGCGGGACCGGAGCAGGGCGGTTACGGCTGCTGCTGTCGCGGACGCGTTCGTGCTCGAACTGACCTCCGCCGAAGCCCAGGCGTTGGCGCACTACCTCACCTCGCCGGACTTCGAGGAGATCGCCCACCAGATGGCGCTGTGGCGCCTCCTCAACGACCAGCGCCCCGACGAGATCGGGCCGACGCTGCGCGAGGAGATCCGGCTCGGCCTCCGCCACGCCATGCCCCACCTCGACGCCGCCGTGCTCACCACCGGCGCCGACCTGACCTTCGACGCGTTGACCATCGCGGTCGAGTCCGAGGTGCGGGACAAGACCAAGGCGGCCGTCGACCCCGTCACCGCGGCGACGGTGGGGCACTTGGCCGCCGCGGCGGTGAACAACACCCGGCTGTTGTCCCGGGTCGGCTCCGTGGCCAAGCTGCACCGGTTCGCCGACCGGCTGCGCGGCCTGATCGCGAAGATGCACAGCGACATGCGCATGCCCCACCTGGGCATCAGCCGTTCCGTCCCCTATTCGAAGCTCTACGTGGAACCCTCGCTGCAAGGGCTCGAGGAACTGGCCCTCGCTGGACGGCGCACGGTCGTCCTGGGCGATCCGGGTGCCGGGAAATCCACGTTGGTCGCGAAACTCGCCTACGAAATCGCCAGTGCCCAGGACGGGCGGGTGCCGTTCCTGCTGACCTTGCGCGACCACACCGACTCCTTCCGCGAAGGCGGCCAGGAGCTGACCCGCTACCTGAAGAAGCTGTGCTCCGAGCCGTACAACCTGCCGCCGCCGAAGGACGCGGTGGAGTACCTGCTCGGGAACGGACGCGCGGTCGTGCTGCTCGACGGTGTCGACGAACTGGTCGACCCCGAGCTGCGCCGGCGGTTCGCGAAGCTCATCGAGGGCTTCGCGCGACTTCACCCGTCCGTGCCCCTGATCGTCACCGCCCGCAAGATCGGCTACGACGACGCCCCGCTGGCCCACGACCTCTTCACCACGCGCACGATCGAGGAATTCGCGGACGGGCAGGTCGCCGAGTACGCCGTCAAGTGGTTCGCCCTCGACGACTCGACCCCGGAGTCCGAACGCAGCCCGCTCGCCGAGTCGTTCCTCGCCGAGAGCGAGGCCATCGCCGAGCTGCGCGCGAACCCGCTGCTCCTGGCGCTGCTGTGCGCCATGTACTCCAGCGAGCGCTACATCCCGACGAACCTCGCCCAGGTGTACGAGAAGTGCGCCATCCTGCTGTTCGACCGCTGGGACCGGCAGCGGGGTCTCCAGACGGCCACGCAGTTCCGCGGTCGCCTGCGCAGCGCCGTCGGCTTCCTCGCCTGGAAGCAGCTCACCGCGGGCAACTCCGGCGCCGCCTGGGGGCGGGGCCGGATCGTCGTCGTCCTCACCCGCTACCTGATGGACAAGGGGTTCGACCCGGACGACGCCGCCGACAACGCCGAGGACTTCGTCACCTTCTGCACCGGTCGCCCGTGGATCCTCACCGACACCGGCTCCGACGGCGTGGAGTCGCTCTACGGGTTCACCCACCGCACCTTCATGGAGTACTTCGCCGCCGAGCACCTGGTGCGGACCAACGACACCACGGAAGAGCTGTGGAACGCCCTGCACCACTTCATGCAGCGGCGACGCAGTGAGATCGTCTGCCAGCTCGCCCTCCAGCTCTACGAACAGCGCAAGGACGAGGGCGCGAGCGACCTGTTGCGGATGGCGCTGTCCGCCGATGACGACGCGGCGCGCTCCTTCGCCGCCACCGCGCTCGGCTTCGTGCAGCCGGTCCCGGACGTCACCGCGGCGATCACCCGGCGCACGGTGGCGGCGGCCGTCGTCGGCCGGCACCGGGTGTTCGGCTACTACAGCTCGCTCACGCCCGCCGCCGGCCCGGACTGGCAGGACCTGGTGAACCCGGTCTACGACCTCTTCGACGACAGCCTGCCGGAGAACCTGCCCACGATCCGCCGGGCCGCGCGGGCGGTGCTCGACCGGGCGGTCGCCGCCCAAGAGGGGACGACGGCGGAGCTGGTCCGGTGGGACCTGCGCGCCGACCTGCCCGGCGACCCGGTGCGCCGCCCGGAGCCGTGGGCCACCATCCTGTACGGCAGGGGACCGCTCGCCGACGTCGTCCGGGAGTTCGGCCCCCGGGTCCTGTACGAGGTGGCGCCGCCCTCGACGAGCTTCGCCGAGCGGATGCTGCTGGAGGACGAGCCCGAGCTCGACGTCGGGGTGCTGCTGGACGCGGAGCTGCCCTGGCTGCCGCACGGCCCGTGGCACGACGACCCGCCCGACCGGCTCGACTACCAGCTCAGCGTCGGGCCGCTGACGCCGCTGCGCCTGCTGCTGCTCCTGCCCTACCTTGAGGTCCAGCATGACGTGCACACGGTGTTACCGGTCGAGGTAGCCAGGCTCGTCGAAGCCCGCCACTCGCGCCGGCCCGTCCGCCTCTCCCTCCCGCCGGAGGTCGGTGAGTTCATCGACCGGTGGGCGCTCCAGGAGTTCCACGTCACCGCCAACCCGAGGACCGTGCAGCTCACGATCAGGTCGGGTGGCGCCTGAGCCGGGGGTCACCGGGCGAACGCGAGCAGTTCCGCCAGCTCCTCCTCCGACCCGTCTCCCCAGGTCAACCGCCCGATCGCCGCCAGGGTGGCGTTCACCCGCGACCACTCCAGCAGCCGCTCCGGATCCAGCCCGCACGCCTCCGCCACCGCCGCGCACCGCACCTCGACCCCCTCCTTCCCCGCACCCTCGACCACGTAGTCCATCGCGTCGAAGCACGGGTCGCCCACGCACGTCTTGGGGTCGATCGCCACCAACCCCAGCGCGCCGCCGTCGAGGACGTTGCCCGGGTGCAGGTCGCCGTGCAGCAGGACCTCCCGGGTAGGTGAGTCGAGCAGCGCCCGGCACCGCGCCACGGTCCGGTCCCACAACTCCGGCGACACGCGGGCCGCGATGGCGGGTTCCGCCGCCCGGCGGCCGATGCGCACGACGAACTCCTCCACCCGACCGCGGAGCGTGCGGGTCAGGTCCGGTGGCGGTGGGACGGAGTGCAGCGCCTTCACCAACTCGCCCCACTGCTCCGGCGTCGGCGACGCCTCGGTGCCGGGCACCACGGCCTCCAGCACGATCGCCTCCTCCGCCACCGCGAATACCGCCGGCACCCGCCCGGACGGGGCCAGCGACCGCAACATCTCGGCCTGGGACGCGAGGAAGCCCTGGTCGGGAGTGAGCTTCAGAATCGCCGGCGTCCCATCGGTCCACGTGCACCGCAGCACCACCGAAGACCCACCGTCGTCGATGAGGTCACCCACCTCCAGCCCCCACTGCGAGGAGACCCGAGCGGTCAACGCGGGTGCTGCCGCACACCACTCGGCGACCTCCGGGCCGAACCGGACTGCCAGCCTCGCGGTGATCGCTTCGACGTTCACGCGGTCACGTCCGGGCCTGCTGGGTAGCGGTAGGTGATGGCGATGAGGCGGTCGGGATCAAGCTGCCAAGGGTGCACAGCGTGCAGGATGCCACCCTGGGCCGTCGGTGGATCGCCACTGCGGTCGAGCTGGATGGAGCTGACCACGACGAGCATGGTGTTGGGGTACTCGCGTTGGTGCAGCTCGACCTCGTTGCGGGTGAGGATGATCTCGCTGTCTTCGCCCCACGTGCTCGTCGTCCCCTTGACCTCGACGAACAGGTGCTCGTCCCCGCGCCGCGCGTCCAGGTCGTAGGACTCGATCGCACCGACGTCCTTCACCCGGTACCCGAGCCCGTTCAGGTGCTCGACCGCCAGTTCCACCGCCCGCCGCTCGATCGCGACCCGCTCCGCGGCATTGAGCCGCAACCCCTGCCCACTCCTCCGCCGCCCCGCCGCCCGATCTCCGACGACGACCGCGTCCGCAACCTCGGGCGCCACCGCCCCTGGCAGGTCGATCGCGGTGTCGAGACGCTCGTAGAGGTCGCTGAGCACAGCGAGCATGTAGGCCAGATCACTCTCCAGCTCGGTCTCGTTGGGCAGCGCGTCGAGGGTGTATTCGAACGCCGCGACACTGCCAGCCTCATAAGCCGGGCCGAGTTGCGATTTCCGTGCCCGGAGAGCGATGTCGTCGAACTCCGCGAAACGGACGCTCAACTCCTTCGCGAGTGCGTTGCGCACCCAGTCCACCTGCAACCGGAGATCCGCCTGGGGACGTGCTCGGAACTCGCCGTTGAGCCATTGCGTGGTTCCCTGCATCAGCGAGAGGTAGACCTTCGTACCTGGCGCGTCGAAGAGGTAAACGAGGTACCAACCCTTGGTGGCGGACGGCGAGCGACCCGCCGAGTAGACACGCGCCCACGGGATCTCGCTCTTGAGCCCGGTCGCGTCGCGGGCCTCCACTTGAAGGTCGTCGATGGGTGTCGGCAGCGTTCGGTTGATCCTCTCCACCCGCTCGCTGAGCCAGCCGGCGACGCCGCGTCGCACGAGTTCGCCTCGCCGCTGCATCGCGGGGGTGTTGGTCGAGCTCCACTCGGGTTGCAGGCGTAAAACGCTCTCCAGGATGTCGCGCACGCTGTGACGGTAACCGCGTGTGATCTTCGGCAACAGCGACCTCATGGCGGTCGCATTACGATCGGATGCGTGAGTTCCCACGTGTACCTGTTGCGGCATGGTCAGACCGAGTGGTCTCAGAGCGGGAGGCACACTGGGCGGACTGATGTTCCGCTCACGCCCGAAGGGGAGCAGCAGGCTCGGCGGGCTGGGGCGGTGTTGGCGCGGTTGCGGGGGACGGATCTGCCGCCGGCGTTGGTGTTGTCGAGTCCGCGGGAGCGGGCTTGGCGGACTGCTCAGTTGGCCGGGCTCGAGGCTGGGCGCACCGAGGAGCTCGCCGAGTGGGACTACGGCGACTACGAAGGGCTCACCACGCCCCAGATCCGGGAGACCGTCCCCGGCTGGACGGTGTGGAGCCACACCATCCCGAACGGCGAGAGCCACGGTGACGTCCAGAAGCGCGCGATCGGTGTGCTGGAGCGCGCCAAGCGGGCGTTGCCGGGCGGGGACGTGGTGTTGATCGGGCACGGGCACTTCAGCCGGGTGCTCATCGCCACCTGGTTGAACCTGCCGCCCAGCGAGGGCGTCCACTTCGGACTCGACCCGGCCGGGCTGACCGTGCTCGGTGACGAACGCGGCGACCCTCAGGTGCGCCGCCTGAACGTGCCCGCCTGGGAGGTCGACGGTGACTGACGACCGCATCCGCCGCGCGCGGCCCGAGGACGTGCCGGCGATGGTCGGCCTGGCCGAGGAACTCGCCGAGTACGAGCGCGCCCGCCACGAGTGCCGGCTGACCGTCGACCAGCTCCACACCGCGCTCTTCCGGGACAACCCCGCCCTGTTCGGGCACGTGGCCGAAGTGGACGGTCGTGTGGTCGGCATGGCGTTGTGGTTCCTGAACTTCTCCACTTGGCGCGGCACGCACGGCATCTACCTGGAGGACCTCTACGTCCAGCCGACCCAGCGCGGCGGCGGCCTGGGCAAGGCGCTGCTCCAGGCCCTGGCGCAGGAGTGCGTCGCCAACGGCTACCAGCGGCTGGAGTGGTCGGTCCTGGACTGGAACGCCCCCGCGATCGGCTTCTACAAGTCGCTCGGCGCGATCCCGATGGACGAGTGGACCGTCTACCGCCTCACCGACCAGGCCCTCACCGACCTCGGAAAAGTCGACGGCTGATCTCGAAACCCTCACGAAACGGCGAACACAATCCGGTTTCCCGTACGAACTTGACGAGGCCTTGACATCGTCCCGCGCCGTGACCGGCTGCGGACCCCCGATGGGGCAGACCCTGCCCTTGCCGCGGTCGGCCGGAAGGAAGTTCCGAAGGTGAACCAGACCGACGCCTCCGTGGGTGTTGTCCCCATCATCATCAGCCTCGCGATCGCGGTGTTCATGATCGCGGCGATGTGGAAGGTGTTCGCCAAGGCCGGTCAGCCCGGCTGGGCGGCGATCATCCCGTTCTACAACATCTACGTGCTGCTCAAGGTCGCCGGACGGCCGGGCTGGTGGCTGATCCTGATGATCATCCCGTTCGTCAACCTGATCGTCTCGATCATCGTGTCGCTGGACGTCGCCAAGTCGTTCGGCAAGAGCGGCGCGTTCGGGTTCTTCGGCCTGTGGCTGTTCGGGATCATCGGCTACCCGATCCTGGCCTTCGGCGACGCCCGCTACCAGGGCCCCGCTGCGGCCTGATCCGGGCCTGCACAAGGCGCGCGCCGGACCTCCCGCCACACCGGGAGGTCCGGCGCAAGGCAGGGCAGCACCGCAGGTCAGCGGCGGACGCCGACCGCCCCGTAGCTCACCGTCTCCGCGCCGGACTCGGCGGCGCTCTCCCCGCGCCACCGGGTGGCCAGCACCAGCCCGGGTTCGAGCAGGTCGAAGCCCGCCAGCAGCGGTTCGATCTCGGCCTTGGACCGGGCCATGATCGGGGTCATCGTCTCGGCCGCCACCGCGACCAGCTTCTCCACCATCTCCGGCTGCACGTCCGCCGTCAGGTGGCTGACCACCAGGTAGCTGCCGGGCGCCATCGCCTCCCGGTAGCGGGCGACGAGCTCGGCCGGGCGGTCCTCGTCCCTCAAGTACGGCAGGATCGCCACCATCAGCACGGCCACCGGCTCGGACAGGTCCAGCAGCGCCTTCGCCTCCGGTGAGGCCAGCACGGCGTCCGGGTCGCGCAGGTCCGCCTCGGCCATCGCCACGTTGGGGTTGTCGCGCAGCATGGTGCGGCCGTGGGCGGCGGTGACGGGCTCGTTGTCGACGTACACCACTCGGCACGTCGGGTCGACCTGCTGGGCGACCTCGTGGACGTTGCCCGCGGTGGGGATGCCCGAGCCGAGGTCGAGGAACTGGCGGATGCCCGCGGCCACGCACACGCGGACGGCGCGGCGCAGGAACGCTCGGGTGTGCTGGACCATCTCGGCGGTCGGGATGACCTTCATGGACTGCTCCGCGAACTCGCGGTCCACCGCGAAGTTGTGCGCGCCGCCGAGGTAGTAGTCGTACAGCCTGGCCACGTTGGGGCGCTCGGCGTCGTTCGCCGACTCCCTCCCCGGGGGGTTCTGCACCGCACACCTCACCCTGCCGCTGCCGGAGCGCGTGAAAGCCCGCCGAACCGTATCCGGGCTACTCCGTTCGTGTCCATCCGCCAAACGTGAACACGCAGGGTGATTGTGACTGGTGAACCGCTCGAAATCCAAACCAGGTGGTGCCCCGGCCGAGGGGGCGATGCAGGGGAAGGGGGTCAACCCCCTCGGCCGGAGAGCCGTTTCGTCACACGCCGGCGTAGGACCGGATCCAGTCGCGGTAGCGGGTGACGGCGGTGTAGTTCGAGCGGGTGGAGCGGTCACTCGTCGAGGCGACGCCCACCTGGTAGTACCGGCCGTCGACCGGGCTGGTGGCGAACATCGGGCCGCCCGAGTCGCCGCCCGCCGCGATGCCGTCGATGCGGGACACCGAGATCGCGATGCCGCCGCGGTAGTCACGGCCGTTGACCGAGGTCACGCGCGTGTTGGCGTACTTGAGGTAGCGGGACTGGCAGTTGATCTCGGGCTGGTTGGTGCAGGTCGCGCCCCAGCCGTAGAGCTGGACGGTCTGGCCGACCTGGACGGCCGTGGTGGTGCCCAGCGGGGCGTAGGTGCCCGAGACGGACCGGTCGAGCTGCGCGAGCGCGAGGTCGGCCGACGGGTGCTGGATGATCCGGGTGGCGGTGGCCAGGGTGCCGCCGGTGGTCTGGTCCAGGCTGCCGATCCGGAAGCTGTACGTGCCGGAGCTGGCCACGCAGTGCTGGGCGGTCAGGACCCACTGCGGGGCGATGATCGTGGCGGAGCAGTTCTGCTGGCCGTTGCGGAACAGGCGGGCGGCCCAGGGGGCGTTGTTCGCGTAGCCGCCGCCGATGATGTAGGGCTGGACGTCCTCGGCCTGTGCGGCGGCCGGGGCGAGGGTGGTCAGGGCGAGTGCGGACAGGAGCGCGGTAGCGGCTCCGACCACCGCGGACAGGGCGCGGTTCAGTCGCATCGATTCGTCACCTCAACGAACGCAGGGAGTGGTGATATCACCACTCACAGCGTCACTCGTTGGAGTGACTGGTAACACCCGCCGATCGTTGGCCGACGCCCAGCCGATGGTCTGGGTCCGAATGGCCGCGCTCAGTCCTCGTCCAGGCCCAGAGCCCAACGCCGCACGGGGTTGCTGAACAGCATCACCAGCACCACGACCACGTACAGCCCGAGCAGCGCGCCCCACAGCTGCCGCCCCGACGGCCCGTACATGTACCAGGCGACGCCGAGCAGCAGCAGCTGCACCACGACCGACGGCGTCCGCGCCCAGTGCTTGCCCAGCACCAGCCCGACGCCCGCCGCGAGCACACCCGCGCTCAACACGGCGAAGTACGCGGCCTCGCCGAGCACGTTCCCCGCCTCCGGCGCGCTGAACGCCCGCACCACCAGCGCCACCGTGAAGACCACCCCGGCGAGACCCTGGAGCGCGGTCAGCACACCTGCGCCGCGCACCGCGCGCGGGACCTGCTCTTGCTTCGTCACGCTGGGCCTTTCCTCACCGTGCGTACTCGTCACGCATCGTAGGCCACCCGGTTGGCGAGTCCCGTTCGACCGCCGCGGGGGCGAAGATCGACGCAGCTCTTTCGGCAAGCCGGCGGTCGGGCCGGGGTGCACTTGTCGGTGGGCAACCGCAGAGTTGGCGGAAAGGAGATGTAGACCACTTCCGTGCGCTCAGAACACTCCTACCGGGTGACGCGCGATCTGTCCCAGGTCACGCGCTGTCCTACTCTGCTCTAGTGCGCGCACTACTGGTGGTCAACCCGCAGGCGACGGCGACCACGCCTGCCGGCCGGGACGTGCTGGCGCACGCACTGGCCAGCGATGTGAAGCTCGACATCGTCGAGACGACCTACCGCGGGCACGCGGCGGACGCCGCGGCGCAGGCCGTGCTGGACGCGTACGACCTGGTCGTGGCGCACGGCGGCGACGGCACCGTGAACGAGGTCGTCAACGGCATGCTGCGCGACGGCGTGCGGCCGGGCGTGCCGATGCTGGGCGTCGTGCCCGGCGGGTCGGCCAACGTCTTCGCCGGCGCGCTGGGGCTGCCGCGCGACCCCGTCGAGGCCACCTACCGCCTCCTCCAGGCCATCGAGCACGGCACGAGCCGCAAGGTCGGCCTGGGGCACGTCTCCTCGGCCAGGTCCGGCGCGGACGAGCCGCACGACCGCTGGTTCACCTTCAACGCGGGCGTCGGCTGGGACGCCGACGTCGTCGCCGGCGTCGAGGCGCAACGCGCCAAGGGCCGCGAGGCCTCCCCCGCCCTGTACGTGCGCGCGGCGTTCGCCAGCTACGTCACCCAGCGCCGGCGCCCGGCGAACCTCACCGTGCACATCCCGGACGAGGAGCCCTTCGAAGGCGTTCGACTCGCTTTCGTGTCGAACACCGACCCGTGGACGTACTTGGGCGACAAGGCGATCCGCCTCAACCCGAGCACGTCGTTCGACGGCGGTCTGGGCGTGTTCGCCCTGCACGGATTGGGTCTGCCGACGATCGCCCGGTATGTGACGCATCTTTTGGCCACCGATGGGAACCCCAAGGGCGGGAACCTGCTGCGTCGCGACGACGTCGGGTTCGTCCGGGTGACGAGTCGGGTGCCGGTCAACCTCCAGGTGGACGGGGACCTGCTCGGCCTCTGCACCGAGGTGGAGTTCACGTCGGTGCCGAAGGCGCTCACGGTTGCCGTGTGACCACTGCTGTGTGACCGTGGTGTAACCGTGTCGCTACCCATCCGCGATGTCGTGGCCTGCGTAGACACTCAAGAGTGAAAGCCTGGATGAACTCAGTCGATCTTTCGGGTGAGTTCGGCCACCGGGTCAGCGCTAACCCCTTGACATCCGGGCCGTTCGTGAAAGCATTCACAAGCACCCCAAAAACCGACCGCTGACGACCGGCGCGCCTTGACGCGCGCGCCTAGCTGAGGAGTAGTTCCAATGGACTGGCGCCACCGCGCGATCTGCCGCGACGAGGACCCCGAGCTGTTCTTCCCCGTGGGGAACAGTGGGCCCGCGCTGCTCCAGATCGCCGAGGCGAAGACCGTCTGCCGCCGTTGCCCTGTCGTCTCGGACTGCCTCGCGTGGGCGCTCGAGAGCGGCCAGGACGCCGGCGTGTGGGGCGGGATGAGCGAAGACGAGCGCCGCGCCCTCAAGCGCCGCAACGCCCGGACCCGGGCCCGCAGCAACGCCTGAGCGCCCTGCGCACAAGCACCTGAAGAAAGAGCCCGACACCGTGCCAGGTGTCGGGCTCTTTCGTTGTGTTGCACACCCTCCCGCATGACCACGTGACTCCGCTGAGGTAGGTCGTCACGTGTGCACGGCCCCAAGTCTAACGCCGCCCTCACAGCGCCCCTTGCGGGGTACTAACCACCGCCTAACCACCCACCAGCCCGCCGGCCCCGCTCCCCACCGCGCCACAGCCACACCCCACACCCTCGCGCCACAGCCGCACGGCGGGGCGACGGGCAGCTGCGCACCGAGGGCGGCGTGCGGCTGTGGCGCGGACTGTGCGCCTGCGGTGCAGCGGGCGGCTGCGGTGCGGTGTGCGGCTGCGGTGTGCGGCGTGGCGGGCGGCTGTGGCGCGGAGGGGGGCGCAGGCGCGCTCTTCGCGCCGCAGGCGCTCCGCGTAGCTGCCAGCCACAGGAAGGGCGTCCAGAGAAGCGAAGCGCCCCAAGAGCGTCAGCGCCGAGGCCGAAGAGGGACGCGCAGCACAGCTTCCGTTCCCCCCTTGGGGCGCCGCCGCAAGCTGAGACTCCCTCGCAACTCCGACTCAACAAGCGTCCGCACGATCTGCAACCCGAGCCGATCCGTCCGCTCCAACGAAAACCCCGGCGGCAACCCCTTGCCGTCATCCGAGATCACCACGTCCAGGTACTTGGCCGACCGCTCCGCATGCACAACCACCTCACCCCGCTGACCAGCGGCGTAAGCGTGCTCGAACGCGTTCTGCACGAGCTCGGTCAACACCATCACCAACGGCGTCGCCAACTCGGCCGGCACGATCCCGAACGGCCCCTCCCGACGCACCACCACCTGGGACTCGGTGGCGGCCACGTCCGACATCATCGGGATGACCTTGTCCACCACGTCATCCAGGTCGACCCGCTCGTCCACGGACATGGACAGCGTCTCGTGCACCATCGCGATGGACGTGACCCGCCGCACCGACTCCGCCAGCGCCTCGCGGGCCTCCTCGCTGCTGGTCCGGCGGCTCTGGAGGCGCAGGAGCGCGGCGACGGTCTGGAGGTTGTTCTTCACCCGGTGGTGGATTTCGCGGATCGTGGCGTCCTTGGACAGCAGAGCCCGGTCCCGCCGGCGCACCTCCGTCACGTCCCGACACAGCACCAGCGCGCCCGCCGCCGACCCCCTCGGCCGCAACGGCAACGCCCGGAACAGCACCGCCGCGCCACGCCGGCTCTCCGCCTCGATGCGCATGCTGGACTGCCCGTCCAACGCCATGCGGATGCGTTGGGCGACCTCCGTGGCGTCGAACGGGTCACCGATCAGCGACCGGGTCAACGGCGCCAGGTGCACGCCCACCAGGTCGGACGCGTGGCCCATGCGGTGGTAGGCGCTCAGCGCGTTGGGGCTCGCGAACACCACCGCGCCGGAGGCGTCCAGGCGGATCAGGCCGTCGCCGACCCGGGGGCTGGTGTGCACGTCCGGCGACGGTTCGGTGGTGGGGAACGTGCCGTCGGAGATCATCTGGCACAGGTCCGCGGCGCTGCCCAGGTAGGAGATCTCCAGCGGGCTCGGCACGCGGGGCACGGCCAGGTTCGTGTTCCGGCTGAGCACCGCGATGACCTCGCGGCCCAGGCGCACCGGGATGGCCTCGCGGCGCACCGGGACGCCCAGGTGCCAGCGCGGGTCCTCCTCGCGGCAGATGCGCGACTCGGTCATGGCGCGGCGCAGCTGCGGGTGCTCCTCGACGTCCACCGTGCTGCCCACCACGTCCTCGGGGTGCGCCGTGGGCGCGGTCGTCGGACGGGCCTGGGCGACGCACAGGAACGTGGTGTCGTCCAGCGGCACCCACAGCAGGAAGTCGGCGAAGGACAGGTCGGACAGCAGCTGCCACTCGGCCACCACGAGCTGGAGGTGGTCGACGGCCGAACCCGAGAGCTTGGTGTGTTCGGCCAGCAGGTCGGTGAGCGTGGACAGCTCTACCCCTTTCCCGGCAGCGGCGTTCGGCAGTCCCAATCCAACCACGGTCCAGGCCCCGCGGCCGGTGCGGGTGACCGGGTGAGACACTGTGTCCAGGCAGTCTGAGCTACGAGGAGATCCCCATGTCGAAGCGTGCCCGCAAGCGCCGCGACCGCAAGAAGGGCGGCGCCAACCACGGGAAGCGCCCCAACGCCTGATTTTCACCTGGCGTGCGCGAAGGCCCCGGAGCACCCGCTCCGGGGCCTTCGCCGTTCTCAGAACGTCTCAGAACGTCCTCAGAACGTCGTCAGGACCTCAGGCGTCGGCCTTGCGCACGACCTCGACGTCCAGCGACGCGTCCAACGACACGTCCACCCGCCCGTCGGAGGTCGTCTGGCGGATCCGGGCCCGCAGCCGGCGTTTCAGCTCCTCCGGCGCGTGCTCACCCCCGCACTTCTTCGCCAGCAGGGCCTTGAGGTGCTCCTCGATCCCGTACTCCTCCAAGCACGGGTGGCACTCCTCCAGGTGCGTCTGGAGCAGCTCGCGCCGCTTCTGGTCGCACTCGTGGTCCAGGAACAGCCAGACCTCGGACAGGACCTCGGAGCAGTCCGTCTCGTGCGGTTCGCCGCAGCTCATCGACCCGCCACCTCCTGCTGGGCGCCGCGGAGGAAGCCGCGCTCCCGGGCGACGTCGGCCAACTGGTCGCGAAGCTGCCTGCGGCCCCGGTGCAACCGGGACATCACGGTGCCGATCGGGGTGCCCATGATGTCTGCGATCTCCTTGTAGGCGAAGCCTTCGACGTCCGCCAGGTACACCGCGATGCGGAACTCCTCCGGGAGCCGCTGGAGGGCTTCCTTGACGTCCGAGTCGGGCAGGCGGTCCATCGCGTCCATCTCGGCCGAGCGCAGGCCGGTGGACGTGTGGCTCTCGGCCTGCGCCAGCTGCCAGTCCGTGATCTCGTCGGTGGGCTGCTGGACCGGCTGGCGCTGCTTCTTGCGGTACCCGTTGATGTAGGTGTTCGTCAGGATGCGGTACAGCCAGGCTTTGAGGTTCGTGCCTTCCGAGAAGGACGCGAAGGCCGCGTAGGCCTTGAGGTAGGTCTCCTGGACCAGGTCCTCGGCGTCCGCCGGGTTGCGGGTCATCCGCAGGGCCGCCGAGTACAGCTGGTCGAGCAGCGGCATCGCGTCGCGTTCGAACCTCGCCGCACGCTCGGCCGTGGTCTCGTCCGTGGGCGTGTCCTGCGTTCGCGTGGCTGGCACCGCGCTCCCTTCCCACCTCTTGGTGGTCGAAGCTGTCTGGGACGCGTTCGAGGATACGCGGCGGTCGCCCGGACGGCAGTGAGCCGAGCCACGCGGCGGTCGCGCCCCGACGGGCCTGCTGACCTGCTGTTCCATCACCTCGGTTGCCACGCCAGCCACAACGCGCGCCCGCGCGCCGACATTCCCGACCGGTGATCCGCTAGGGTCCGCGCTCATGGCCGGACGTGGCACGCCCGCCACCGCGTTGCTGGACAAGCAGAAGGTGGCTCACAAGCTGCACGCCTACGACCACGACCCCCGCCACGAGTCGTACGGGCTGGAAGCCGCCGAGGCGCTGGGCATCGCACCCGAACGGGTGTTCAAGACGCTGGTGGCCGAGGTGGACGGCAAGCTGGCCGTGGGTGTGGTTCCCGTCACGGGCCAGCTGGACCTCAAGGCGCTGGCGGCGGCCGTCGGCGGCAAGAAGGCCAGGATGGCCGAGGTCGCGGCGGCGGAACGGGCGACCGGCTACGTCGCGGGCGGCATCTCGCCGCTCGGGCAGAAGAAGCGCCTGCCGCTGGTCCTGGACGCGTCCGCGCGCGGCTTCGACACCATCTACTGCTCCGCGGGCCGCCGCGGGCTGGAGGTCGAGATCGCGCCGGACGAGCTGGTCAAGCTCACCCAGGCGGTCGTGGCGGACATCGCCGCCTGAAACCAGAGCGCCACCTGGAACCGCCCAAGCCCGAGTTCAGCCCAGCGGGCGCAGGATCCGGTCCAGCCACTCGCCCACGGCCCGCCCGACGCCCTCCAGGTCGGCCTTGAGGTTGTGGTCGCCCTTCAACAGCACCACCTCCCGGTGGTGCGCCGGATCGGGCCGGCCGAACGGGTCGGTCTCGCCCTGCACGACCAGCGCCGGCACCTCGACGCCCTCCAGCTCGTCCAGCCGGGACTTCTCCGGCTTGCCCGGCGGGTGCACGGGGAACGCCAGGCACAGCACCGCCACGGCCTGCCCCTCCGCCGCCGTCCGGCACGCCACCCGCGCCCCCGACGACCGGCCGCCGAACAGCAGCGGCACCTCGTCGAACCACGTCTCGCCCAGGTCCTCGGCCACCGCCAGCCACGCCGCGTCCAGCTGCTTCGCGGGCGCGGGGGCGCGGCGGCCGGCCACCCGGTAGGGCTGCTCGACCAGGGCCACGTGCACGCCCGCGTCCACCGCCGCCCGGGTCGCGGCCACCAGGTCCGGCGCCGCGATGCCGCCGCCGGCGCCGTGCCCGAGCAGCAGGCCCGCCCGGCCCTCGGGGGCGCAGTGCAGCTCGGCCCGCGCCGGGCCGTACGGCGTCTGGACGGTCCGAGAGGTCATTTCAGCTCGATCCGAGAGGTCATTTCAGCTCGAACAGGGTGGGCTCGGGCGCCTGGTCCTCGGTCAGCGACACGCGTTCCACGAGCGAGGGGTCGTTGTTCTTGATGCTGTTGACCTTCATCGACACCGGCCGCAGCTCGAAGGAGTTCACCAGGTCCAGGTCGGGGGTGAGCAGCGACTTCGGGTCGGCGCTGTCGGGGTCGAGCCAGTCGTGCCAGCGGTCGGGCGGCAGCACCAGCGGCATCCGGTGGTGGACCTGGGTCATCTCGCCGATGGCGTCGGTGGTGAGCACGGCGCAGGTGATGATCGGCTTGCGCTCGTCACCGTCCTGCTGCCACCACACCGACCAGATGCCCGCCATCGCCAGGCTCGACCCGTCGCCGGGGTTGATGAAGTACGGCTGCTTGCGGCCCTCGCCGGGCTGCCACTCGTACCAGCCGTCGGCCGGGATGAGACAGCGCCGCTTGGCGGCCGAGTCGCGGTAGGCGGGCTTGTCCAGCACGCTCTCCGCCCGCGCGTTGATCATCTTCGCCGCGCCGGACAGGTCCTTGGCCCAGTGGGGCACCAGGCCCCAGCGCATCACGCGGATGCTGCGCTCCAGGACGTCCGGGTCCGGGTTGCCCTCGTCGTCGCGCGGGTGGCGCTCGACGACGGCGAGCACCTGCTTGGTGGGCGCCACGTTGTAGTCGGGGGAGGGGGCATCGCCCTCGGTGCCGTCCACCGCGTCGAACTCCGCCGCCAGCAGGGCCGGGTTCTTGGTGGAGGCGTACCTGCCGCACACAACCGATCACCTCCGAATGGTCATCGTCGCACGTCGCAACGCCCGGTGCGAGCCATCGACCACCCGATGCGGAATCATCAGGCCATGACTCAGCAGTGGTCCGCTCCCACCGCCGACGGCCCCGTGCACGCGACGGTACCCGTGCCCGGCTCCAAGTCGATCACCAACCGCGCCCTGGTCCTGGCCGCGCTCGCCGACGGCCCGTCCGAGCTGCACGCCCCGCTGCGCAGCCGCGACACCAACCTGATGGCCGCCGCCCTGCGGTCGCTCGGCGTGGAGATCACCGACGGTCCGGACGGGTCCTGGCTGGTCACGCCGCTGCCCATGCACGGCCCGGCGGCGGTGGACTGCGGCCTCGCGGGCACGGTCATGCGCTTCCTGCCGCCCGCCGCCGCGCTCGCCGTGGGCGAGGTCGTGTTCGACGGCGACGAGCACGCGCGGGTCCGGCCGATGGGCACGATCCTCGACGCGCTGCGCGCGCTGGGCGCGGACATCGACGGCGAGGCGCTGCCGTTCACCCTGCACGGCAAGGGCGGCCTGCCCGGCGGCGAGGTGACCATCGACGCGTCGGCGTCGTCGCAGTTCGTGTCCGGCCTGCTGCTGTCGGGCGCCCGCTACGAGAGCGGGGTGACCGTCGTGCACGACGGCAAGCCCGTCCCCTCCCTGCCGCACATCGAGATGACGGTGACCATGCTGCGCGAGGCGGGCGTGACCGTGGACGACTCGACGCCGAACGTGTGGCGCGTCGAGCCCGGCCCCATCGCGGCCCGCGAGTACACGGTGGAACCGGACCTGTCCAACGCGATGCCGTTCCTGGCGGCGGCGGCCGTCACCGGCGGCGAGGTCACCATCCCCGGCTGGCCCGCGACGACCACTCAGCCGGGCGCGGCCGTGAAGGACATCTTCGAGCGCTTCGGCTGCACCGCCACCGTGGACGACCGCGGTCTGACCGTCCGCGGCCCGAACCGCCTGACCGGCGTGGACATCGACCTGCGCGACGAGAGCGAGCTGACGCCCACCGTGGTCGCCCTGGCCGCCCTGGCCGAGGGCCGCACCCACATCCGCGGCGTCGCCCACATCCGCGGCCACGAAACCGACCGCATCGCCGCGCTCGCCGCCGAGGTCAACCGCTTGGGCGGCCGGGCGACCGAGACCGAGGACGGCCTGATCATCGACCCGAGCCCGCTGCACGGCGGCGTGTGGCAGGCCTACGCGGACCACCGCATGGCGACCGCGGGCGCGATCATCGGCCTGGTGGTGGCCGGCGTGGAGGTGGACGACATCGGATCGACGACGAAGACGATCCCCGACTTCCCGGGGATGTGGGCGACGATGCTGGGAGCGCGCTGACCGTGACGCGCGATTGGCGGCGACTGGACGAGTCCGACGTGCGCGTGCGGCCGGGCAAGGGCACCCGACCACGCAGCAAGCGCCGTCCCGAACACTCCGACGCGGTGCCCGCGATGGTCGTGGGCGTGGACCGGGGCCGCTGGACGTGCGCGGTGGAGGAAGACCCGGACCGCCTGGTCACCGCCATGCGGGCACGGGAACTGGGCCGCACCCCGGTCGTGGTGGGCGACCAGGTGGGCCTGGTCGGCGACACGTCCGGCGCCCCCGACACCCTGGCCCGCATCGTGCGCGTGGAGGAACGCACGTCGGTCCTGAGGCGGACCGCCGACGACACGGACCCGTTCGAACGGGTCGTCGTGGCCAACGCGGCCCAACTGGTGATCGTGTCGGCCCTGGCCGCACCCGAACCGAGGCGCGGCTTCATCGACCGTTGCCTGGTGGCCGCGTACGCGGGCGGCCTGGAACCGTTGCTGTGCTTGACGAAGTCCGACTTGGCCCCGCCGGACGAGCTGCTGGCGGCGTACGAGGAGCTGAACGTCCCGGTGGTCGTGACCCGGTCCGATGTGGACCCGGGGGACCTGCGGGAACGCATGGTGGACAAGGTGTCGGCGCTGATCGGGCACTCCGGTGTCGGCAAGTCCACCTTGGTGAACAAGCTGGTGCCGGACGCGAACCGGGCCGTGGGCGTGGTGAGCGGCGTCGGGAAGGGCCGGCACACGTCCACGCAGGCGGTCGCGCTGCCGCTGCCCGAGGGTGGGTGGGCCGTGGACACGCCGGGCATCCGGTCGTTCGGCCTGGCCCACATCACGCCGGACGACATCGTGCGGGCGTTCCCGGACATGAAGGAGATGGCCGAGGAGTGCCCGTCCGGCTGCGGCCACCTGGGTCCGCCGGAGGACCCGGACTGCATGTTGGACGAGCTGGTGACGACGGGTGAGGCGTCACCGGGCCGCCTGGCCTCCCTGCGGCGGCTGCTGGAGTCGCGGGGCAAGCTGGAGGAGTACGACTAGGGCGTCATGTGCGGGTAGGTGTGGTCGGTGGGTGGGACGAAGGTCTCCTTGATCGTCCTCGGGCTAGTCCAGCGCAGCAGGTTGAACGCGGAGCCCGCCTTGTCGTTGGTGCCGGACCCCCGGCTGCCGCCGAAGGGCTGCTGACCCACCACCGCACCGGTCGGCTTGTCGTTGACGTAGAAGTTGCCCGCCGCGAACCGCAACGCCCTGCCCGCCCGCTCGACCGCCGCCCGGTCCGTGGCGAACACCGAGCCCGTCAAGGCGTAAGGGGTCGACGCGTCCACCACGTCCAGGATGTCGTCGAAGTCCTCGTCCTCGTACACGAAGAGGGACAGGATCGGCCCGAAGAACTCCGTCGTGAAGATGTCGTTCCTCGGGTCGGTGCCCAGCAGGATCGTCGGCTCGACGAAGTAACCCACCTCGTCGTCGCATCCACCACCCACCAACACCTCGATGGTGTCGTCCGCCTTCGCCGCCGCGAGAGCGTCACGGTGCTTCGCGAAGGCGCGGGCGTCGATCACGGCTCCGCCGAAGTGGCTGAAGTCGGTGACATCCCCGTATGACAACGACTTCGTGACGTCCACCAGCTTGTCCCGCGCCAACTCCCACACCGACCGCGCGATGTACGCACGGGACGCGGCCGAGCACTTCTGGCCCTGGTACTCGAAAGCTCCTCGCACCAGAGCAGTCACCAAGGCGTCCGGATCGGCGGACGGATGGGCGACCACGAAATCCTTGCCGCCGGTCTCCCCGACCACCCTCGGGTACGACCGGTAGACGTCCAGGTTCGCGGCCATCGTGCGCCACAACGCCTTGAAAGTCCTGGTCGAGCCGGTGAAGTGCAGGCCGGCGAACGCGGGGTCCGCCAAGGCGACCTCGCTGACCGCCCGCCCGTCGCCGGTCACCATGTTGACCACCCCGGGCGGGAGGCCTGCCGCCTCCAGCAGGCGCATGGTGTGGTGGGCCGCCAACTGCTGGGTCGGGGACGGCTTCCACACGACCGTGTTGCCCATCAGCGCCGGCGCCAGCGGCAGGTTGGCGGCGATGGCGGTGAAGTTGAACGGCGTGATCGCCACGATGAAACCGTCCAGCGGGCGGTGGTCGAAGCGGTTCCACAGGCCGGGCGCTGACTGGGGTTGTTCGGCCAGCAGGCCGCGCGCGAAGTGGACGTTGAAGCGCAGGAAGTCGATCAGCTCGCACGCCGCGTCGATCTCGGCCTGCTGCACGGACTTGGACTGGCCGAGGATCGTGGCCGCGTTCACGGTGTCCCGCCACGGACCGGCCAGCAGGTCGGCCGCCCGCAGCAGCACCGCCGCGCGCTCGTCGAACGGCAGTTCCTGCCACGCCGGAGCGGCGGCGCGGGCGGCGGTGACGGCGGCCGTGACGTCCTCGGCGGTGGCCTGGGCCGTGACGCCCAGGACGTGCCGGTGGTCGTGGGGCTGCACCACGTCGATCCGGTCGCCGCCGGCCATCCGCCGGCCACCGCCGATGGTCATGGTCAGCTCGTGCGACTCGGCCTCCAGCGACGCGACGCGGCGGCGCAGCGACTCCCGTTCGGCGGAGCCGGGCGCGTAGGCGCGGACGGGTTCGTTGGTCGGCACAGGTACGGAGGTGACCGCGTCCATGCCGTCATCGTGGCACGCGGTAGTACGGTGCGCAGCCGTGGCGAAAGTGACCGGTATCGGCGGGGTCTTCCTTCGTGCGCGCAACCCGGTCCGGCTGGCCGGGTGGTACCGCGAGCACCTCGGCGTGCCGATGTCCGAGCACGGCGCGGTGACCTTCCACTGGTCGGCCGAGGAGACCACGACGTTCGCGCTGTTCGCCCACGACACCGAGTACTTCGGCGAACCGGGTCAGCGGGCGATGCTGAACTTCCGGGTGGACGACCTCGACGGCCTGCTCACGCGCCTGCGCGCGCGCAACGTCGAGGTCCTCCCCCAGACCGAGGACTCCGAGTACGGCAAGTTCGGCTGGGTCGTCGACCCCGAGGGCAACCGGGTCGAGCTGTGGGAGCCCGCGCCCGGCATGTAGCCCTACATCAGCTCCAGCACGAACGGCAGCTCCTGCGGCGCGTACCAGGCCAGCTCGTGGTCCTCGGCCTCGCCCAGCGCGAACTCCGCGTCCGGGTCGCCCAGGTCGGCCGCGTCCACCACCTCGGCGGCGTCCCGGACGGCGTCCTCGGCGTCGGAGGTGTCCAGGTGGATCGCCGCGATCTTCTTCAACGGCACCGACCCGGTCACCTTCACCACGGAGAAGTCCAGGTCCGGCCGCAGCTTCACCTCGTCCACGTCCACCGACACCACCGCCCGCCGGGGCACGCCCTTCTCCTCGTTCGAGATCAACCGCAGCGACGCGCGGGCCGCGTCGAGCATCGCCGAGTACTCCAGCTCCTCGGTGTCGCCGGTCGCGTAGGACTCGCGCAGCGCGGGGGTCAGCGCGAAGCCGGTGCCGCCCACGGGCGCGAACTCGCCCTGCTCCACCAGGTCGCGCAGCATCGCCACGGTCGCCGGGAGGTACACCCTCATTGAGACACCGTTCCCATCAGTTCCTCCACCGACTCCTCGACCATCGCCGCGAGGACGTCCACATCGGACATCGCGTCCCGGTCGGCGTTGAGCCCGAAGTACACCCCGCCGTCGTAGGACGTGACCCCGATCGACAGGGCCTGGTTCTTCGCCAGGGGCACGACCGGGAACATCTCGGTCATCTTCGCGCCCGCCGCGTACAACGGCACCTGGGGGCCGGGCACGTTGGTCACCACCACGTTGAACAGCCGCCGCGAGAACGAGCTCGCCGCCCGCGCGCCCAGCGCGTGCAGGGTCGGCGGGGCGAAGCCGGAGAACCGGACCAGGGTCTCGGCGGCCACCGAGTGCCCGGACTCCTGGTGCGCGCGCATCGCGTGGCTGACGTGGTGCAGCCGCACGACCGGGTTGGGCTCGCCTACCGGCAGGTCCACCAGGTACGCCGACACCTTGCCGGCGCTCTGGTCGTCGTCGCGCACCGACATGGGCGCCATCGCCCGCATGGTCGTGTGGGCGGAGACGACCTCGCCGCGCGAGAGCAGCCAGGTGCGCAGCGCGCCGGACAGGACGGCCAGGACGGCGTCGTTGACCGTGCCGCCGTGGGCGCGGCGGATCGCGCGCAGCTCGTCCAGCCTGGTCTTGGCGACGGCGAAGCGGCGCTGCGGCGAGATCCGGACGTTCAGCGGGCTGCCGGGGGCCGGGGTGGCGGCGGTGCGGACCGCCGAAGCCAGCCCGCCCAGCGCGCCCGCGACCTTGCGGACCGTGGCCACGGTGTCCATCGCGGCCGAGCGGACGTTCTCCACCAGCTCACCGGGCCGCTGCACGACCTCGGCGACGGCGTCCGCGACCAGTTGCAGCGAGCTGGGCTCGGGCTGCGGCATCCACAGCGACTCCACCGGCGGGCGCGGCGTGGGCGAGACGTCCAGGATGACCTGGCCGATCTCGGGCGCGCCGATGCCGTCCACCACGGCCTGGTGGGTCTTGGTG
This sequence comes from Saccharothrix sp. CCNWYY140, assembly GCF_037401995.1. NCBI lineage: Bacteria > Bacillati > Actinomycetota > Actinomycetes > Pseudonocardiales > Pseudonocardiaceae > Saccharothrix > Saccharothrix sp. CCNWYY140. The sequence continues at coordinate 51,732 of NZ_JBBEGC010000010.1, read as the reverse complement.
ACCACCGCCGTCCGGTTGCGGGCCAGGCCCTCGACCAGGTAGATCTCCCACAGCGGCCGGGCGTGGTCCAGCGGCCGGGACATCAGGCGCGCCACCAGGTCGTGCAGCTGCTGGTCGGTGCCCGGCTTGGGCAGCGCGGAGCGGCGCACGTGGTAGGTGACGTCGAAGTCCGGGTCGTCCACCCACACCGGGCGGGCGAGCCTGCCGGGGACGTGCACGACCTTCTGCCGGTAGCGCGGCACCAGCGACAGCCGCTGCTCGATCAGGTCGACGAGCCGGTCGTAGTCGAAACCCGCCTTCGGCCGGCGGAACACCGCGACCCCACCGACGTGCATCGGCGTCGTGGAGTCCTCCAGGTACAGGAACGAGGCGTCCAGCGCGGAGAGTCGGTCGGGCATGCGGCCCAGGCTAGTCGCTGCACCGGGCGACGAGCCGGTTCACTGCGTCGACCTCGGCGGCGTCGCGCACGTGGCGGGCGAGCCGGATCGCGGCGGCGGCGGGCATCGCCTTGCGCACCTCGACGTCCACGTTCGCCAGGAACGCCTTCACCAGCCTGGTCCGGGCCAGCCGCTTGAACGGGCGCAGCGGGGCGACGGCGATGGCCAGCCAGCTCAGGGCGACGTCCACCTTCCGGTCGCCCCGGGCCGCGTTCGCCCAGTCCACGACCACCGGGCCGGCCGGGCCGAGCACGACGTTGCCGGGGTGCAGGTCCAGGTGGAGCAGGCAGCCGCCGTCCCCGTCGCCGTCGAGGAAGTCCGGGGCGGGGACGTCGTCGAGCGCGCGGTGCAGGTCGGCCAGCTCGCGGCCCAGGGCGCCCGCGCGCCACGGCTTGGCGTCCAGCTCCTGCGACATGCGCGGGCCGGGGACGTACTCCATGACCAGGTCGGTGCCCTCGGCGTGCGCCACGCGCGGCACCGGGACGCCGTGCGCGCTGAGGTGGCGCATCAGCTTGGCCTCTTGCCGCAGGTCACGACCGGTGCGGCTGCGTTTGAGCAGCAGGCCGTCCGGACGCAGGTAGACGTCCGCCTCCTGGCCGCTGGCCAACAGACGGTGCGCCTCGTCGCGCGTGGTCATGTGACGATCATCATGATTGACAGCGCGCGCACAAGCCCCATTCGGGTGGAGGACACTGTTCGCGTGCAGATTTCGCCCAAGGACCGTTTCGTCACCGTTTATGGCCGCAAGCCCGTTCTGGAGGCTTTGGACGACCCCCGGCTGGAGGTCGACAAGGTGCTGCTCGCGGAGGGTGCGCGAGGTCCGGCGGCGCAGGAGATCCTGGACGCGGCCCGGCGGCGCGGGGTGGCCGTGCAGCGGGCCACGGCGCAGCGGGTGAAGGTGCTCGCGGGCAACGGGCGGCACGACCAGGGCGTGCTGGCGGACATCGTGGCGCCCCGGATGAAGCCGCTGGAGCTGGGCCTGGGCGACGACCCCCGCGGCTTGCTGCTGCTGGACGGCATCACCACGCCCGCGAACGTCGGCATGATCCTGCGCACCGCGACCGCCGCCGGGATGGACGGCATCGTCGTGCCTCGGCGCGGGGTGGCGTCCATCGACCCGCTGGTCGTGAAGGCGTCGGCCGGGGTGGCGTTCCGGGCGCCGGTGCTGAAGTGCGCGACGGCCGGCGAGGCGGCGGGTCTGCTGGCCGAGGCCGGGTACCCGATCTACGCGCTGGACGCCGGGGCACGCGAGACGATCTACACCGCGGAGCTGCCGGAGCGCGCCGCGTACGTGCTGGGCAGCGAGACCGCCGGCATCTCCGACGACGTGCGCCCGCACGTCACCGGGTGGCTGTCCATCCCGATGGCGGCGGGCGTCGAGTCGTTGAACGTGGCGTCGGCGGCGGCCGTGCTGTGCTTCGAGGTGCTGCGCCGCCGGGCCGGGTAGGTCTGGTCGGGTTCGGGCCGGGTTGGCCGCGTCGGGTGGGGTCAGCCCGTGAGGGCTTTGACGGCGGCGAAGGCGGCTTGCTCGCCCGCCGCCGGCGCGGTCTTGAACCCGCCGCCCGCCCAGCACGCGGCCACGACCACGTCCCCGACCGGGCCGACCACCGGCGCGTCCGCGAACAGGTCGGCCCCGTACCGTCCGCCGAGGTAGGCCGCGTCGCCCAGCCAGGGCCACAGCTCCCGCACACCCTCGCGGATGTGGGCGACCTGGTCGGCGGTGAGCTGGTCGCCACCGTCGAGGCCGACGTCCCACTCGTCCACCGGCCGCCCGGCGAGGAACCCGCCCGCGTACGGCCCGTCGAGCACCGGCCGCCCCCACACGCCGGTCCGCAGGTCGACCACGGTCGGCAGCTCGCGCCCGCCCCGGTCGAAGAACGCGTACCGGATGCGCTTCATCCGCGCCGGCCCGACGTCCACCAGCGTCGGCGTCCCGCCGCCGGCCGCGATCACCACGGTCCGGGCGGTGAGGGTGCCGGTGGAGGTGACGAGCCGGGTGCCCCGGGTGTCCTGTTCGACGCGGTGGACCTTGGCGTCGTGCCGCGCGATCCCGTCCGCCAACGCCCGCGCGACGACCGGCGGCGAGGCGTACCCACCCGCCGGCTCCCACACCGCGCCCGCCGCGCGGATGTCGAAGTCCCGCAGCAACTCGTCCGCGTCCACCAGCTTCGCCTCGATACCCGCGGCGGTCAGGTCGTGGACTCCGGCGGCAGCGTCGGCCAGGTGCTCAGGTCCCAGCAGCACGAGCGAGCCCGTGCGCCGGAAGTGCGGGGACTCCTGCCACAGCAACTGGTAGCTGCGGATGGCGAGCCGACGCAATTCACCGTCGTGCTCGTAAGCACGAACCAGCCCACCCGAGTACCGCGTGGCCGACTCGCTGTCGTCAACGGGCGCGCACACCGCCACCGACACCCCGGCCTGCACCAACGCCGAAGCCGCAGCCGCCCCCACCACACCCGCACCCACGACCACCACGTCGTAGTGCGGAACCCTCTCCACCGCAACAACTTCCCACCCGACACGCGGCTTCTCCGCGCGCACTCGGGCCGCAATGTCGTTGTGTGTCAGCGCCTTGACCAGGGCCTCGAACGCACCGTCCACAAAGGCCTGCGCCCCACCGGCGAGCCGAACAACCTTCGCCCCGTCAGCAGCGTCCCCGGCCAATTCCGCGAACTCGTCCACCGCACAGTCATCGGTGAAGAACAGCGGCCCGGCATAGCCTTGCTTTCGAATCGCCAAGGCCGTCTCAGCACTCCCGTGATGGGTCCCGCAGACAACCAGCCCGTCGCCATCCTCGTCACCCGAGAACAGGGCGGCCATACCCTTGCCGTAGTCGGTGCCGTCATGCCGAACGCCAAGCTTCTTGACCCCGTGCGTAGCAGCCGCAAGGCGGAGGGCCGCCACCTGGTCAAGGTCATCCGGACACCACTGGACCGCGTCCGGATACCCGTCGACAAGCCCAGGCCGAGTCGACAACGGCAGCACCACCGGCAGCCCGGCTTCGCGATAGAGGGGCAGCGAGTCCTCCGCCCCAAGACTGTTGAAATGCCCGATGACCGCCGCATAACCGCCGGTCACCACACCAGCCGCAATCTTCGCGGCAACCACCCGATCCCCGCGATCGTCGTGAAACTCCCACTGAACCGACGGATGCCTATCGGCAGCATCCGTGAGCAACCGCCCCCAAGCAGCCCGAGGCCCACTGAACGGCCCCACCACAGCCACGCGAACCCCAAGCCCCACGCCACTCCCAGCTAAACCATCCACAGCCCGATCACTCCCCCAGTCGCCAACCCACCAACAGCAGTACCGTCACCAGGCCCAGCCACCTCACCCACAACCACCCGATCGAGCGACATGCAGGATCCGCGACCAAACCCCAACTCACACGTCCCGTAAAACAAGGAGCGCGGAAAACGGCCGGCCCCGCCACCAGGACCCAGCCCCCACCCCACCCCCACTCCGCCCCAAGCCACCCACCCCAGCCCGCAGCCCACCACGAGACCCGGCCAGCCGAAGCCGCCAGCCAGACCCTCGGCAGCCAGGCCCCCGGGCAGCCGGAGCCCGCTGCGAGAGCCCGCCCGCCGGAACCCGCCCGGCGGAGCCCGCCGCGAAGGCCCGCCCGCCGGAGCCCGCCAGAGGACGACGCCCGGCCCGAGCCACCAGCAGCCCGCCAGCGCCCGAGCCGGAGCACCCCGCCCTGGCCCGAGCCCGCCGGCCGCCGAACCCGCCCGCCGGAGCACACCGCCCCGCCCGGAGCCGACCCCGCCGCGCCTGCCCGAAGCGAGCCGCAGCGAATCGCCGCGCGCCTCCGGGGCTGGCCGCGCCGGCCGCGCTCGGCGCGCGATGCAGCCAGCCCTGCCCGACCTCGCCGCAGCCCGCCCAGACCCGCCGCCGCAGCCCGCCCAGACCCGCCGCCGCAGACCTCGCCCGCGGACCCACCCAGACCTCCCGGCCCGTCCAGACCCGCGCGCCGCAGACCCGGCCCACCGACCCAGCGGCACCCACAGAGCCGGCCGCAGCCAACCGACCCACCGGCACCTACGGACCCGGCCGCGGCCACCGACCCAGCGGCACCTACCGATCCGGCCGCGCTGCCCGACCCGACCGCGCCCACAGACCCCGCCGCGCTGCGCGATCCGCCCGCGCCCGCCGGCCCGGCCGCACTCACCGTCCTGGGCGCGCCCGCCGGCCCGGCCGCACTCACCGTCCTGGGTGCGCCCGCCGGCCCGTCCAGACCCGCCGCCGCGACCCTGCCTGCCGACGAACCGGCCAGGTCGCGTGGGGCGGGCCTGGCCGGGTCGTGGGGCATGTCAGCTGCCGAACACCGGGGTGTCGAGGGTGCCCAGGCGGGCGCCTGTCGGGACTGCCAGGGCGTTCTCGCGGACCGGGCGGTCCGGGGGTAGGTCCAGCAGGCCGGCCAGGCGGGCGGCTCCGTGGGGTAGGGCGGGGGCCGCCCAGGCTGAAAGGGCCGCTGCCACCGAGAGTTGAGCCGCCAGGGCTGCGCGGTAGGCGTTGCGGCCTCGGGAGCGGGTGCGGTCGTGGTGGTGAATGTGGCCGTAGTCGGTGGCCAGGGCCACGACCTCGTCCAGCAGGGCGATCGAGCGGCGGGGGTCGAAGCCTGGCAGGTTGTAGGAGTCGCGCAGGTCGGTCACGGTTCGAGTCAGGCGTGTCCGCAGGAGTTCCCACGACGCGCCGGACGGGGTGATGTCCGGGACCACGCCGCCGAACTCCTCGGCTGCCTCCGCGAACAGCCGGCGCAGCCAGCCGTTCCAGTGCCGGTCGATGTGGTCGGCGGTGCGGGCCAGTGCGTCGAGGCTGAAGCTGGTCTCGCGGCCGTTCGGGCGGTCGGCCAGGACGTGGTGGCGCAGGATGTCCGGTCCCACCCGGTCCAGGGCCTCGTAGCCCCAGATCGCGTGCCGCCGGCTCGTCGAGAACTTCAAGCCCTCCAGCTGGTAGAACTCGTTCACCACGAACGCCCGCGGCAGCGGCACGGCCGGGTCGTAGGCCAAGAAGCTCGCCGGGAACAGCACCGCGTGGAAGTAGCCGTTGTCGATCCCGAAGAACTGCACCGGACCGGACGACGGCACGCCACCCGCCGGGTCGTTCTCCAGCAGGTACCCCGGCCCCATCTCGAACCACACGTAGATCCGCTGGTCCGAGAACTCCGCCACGGGCACCTCGATGCCCCACTCCGACGGGTGGCTCACCGCGATCTCGGGCAAGCCGTCGTCCAACATGGCCTCGCACAACGCGCGCAAGCGCGGCGGCATGTCCACAGTGGACCAGAACTCCACCAGCTGATCGGTGAAGGGTTCTAACAGGAGGAAGAGCCTCTCATTGTCACGCAGCTCGGCCGCGTCACCGCACACCACACACCGCGGGTCCACGAGGTCGCCCACGTGGTTCGGGCGACCGCAAGGCTCGCAAGCGTTGCCGTTCGACCGGGCCCCGCAGTGCGGGCACGCGCCGACGGCGTAAGCCTCGTACAGCCACCGGTCGCAGGAAACGCAGTACGGCAACGGCTTCACGCGCGGCACGATGTGCCCGTCGTCCACCAGCTTGCGGAAGAAGTTCTGCACGTAAGCGACGTACCCGGCGTCCACGCGCGGCCGGCCGATGGTGTCCAGCGTGATGCCGGCGCGCTCCCACACCTGCACGATGGTCTCGCCGTACCCGTCGGCGACCTCCTCGCCCTTGCGCCCGCCGTCCTTCAGGCCGCGCACGGGCACGTAGCTCTGGTGGTCGTCCAGACCGGTCGTGTACTTGACCGGAATACCTTCGCTGCCAAGGAACCTGCGCAACACGTCACCGGCGAGGTAAGGCCCGGCGAGGTGACCGACGTGCAGGTCGCCGTTCGGGGTCGGCGGAGTCGCCGTGATCCAGGTCGTCATGACAACGGCACCTCGCGCAACGGCCAGTACAGCGACACCCACACCAGGTTCTCGTCGTCACTGCCGTTGTGCACCACGTGCTCCTGGTTGCGCGGCAGCACGAGCAGGTCGCCCTTCTCGAACGACGCGCTCTCGCCGTCCAGGTCGAGCGTGCCGGTCCCGGACAGGATCAGCATGAACTCGTCCTGGTTGTGACAGTCGGGCAGCGAGGACCCGCCGGGCCGCAGGAAGCACGCCATCGCGCCCAGCGGCGGCTCCTCGGCCGAGTCGGAGTCGGTGGGCCACGGGATCAGGCGCTGGCAAGCCAGGCCGAACTCCTCCTTGGCCACGCTCTCGTCGATGCGGAACTTCGTGATCATCGCGCTTCCCCCGGTGCTTCGAAGACGACCTGGATCCGGTCCGAGAACTCCTGGTGCGTCCGCTGCACGTCCTCGTACGAGTCGCCGGTGACGAGGAGGAAGCCGAGCACGCTGTTGCCGTCCGGCGGGCGCAGGATCACCGTGCCGGGCTTCGCCGTGATCTTGAGGAAGAGCGTCTTGTCGGACTTCTCCACCTCGTCCGGGACGATGACCTCCTTGATCGTCCCCGCGTCGCAGATCATCGCGTTGCCCCACACGTGCACGCCGGTCGGCGTGTAGTGGCGCACGTCGGGCTTCACGCCCCGCGCGACGTCCATGACCGCCTTGATCGGGTCGTACCCGCCCGACGCCCGCGACTGGTAGTCCAACCCGCCGCCGCCGACCCGGACGGCGATCTCCAGCAGGTACGGCTTGCCCCGGTGGAAGCGGACCTCCGCGTGCAGCGCGCTGCGCCGGATGCCCTGCGCGTGCGCACCGGCCTTGACCACCTCGTGCACGGCGGCCAGGTCCTCGGGGCTCAGCGCGGTCGGCGAGTGGTGCACGTCGTCGTCGAAGGTGTCGCCCTCTTCGGTGACGCGGTCCACGACGTTGCCGAGGTACACCTCGTCGTCCCAGGCCAGCGCCTCGATGAGGTGCTCGTGACCGTCCAGGAAGGACTCGACGATCAGGCCGTTCGGGCCCAGGTCGATGCCGTCGGCCTCGGTGGCCACCCACGGCATGTCGCGGATGCCCTCCGCGGCCACGGCGAACCGCTCGCGCAGCTCGTCTGGGCTGTCGCAGCGGAACACGTAGTAGCTGCCCGCGCCCAGCGTCGGCTTGAGGATCACCGGGTAGCCGAACTCCTCGGCGGCCTGCAACGCGTCCTGCACGTCCGCGGCGAACCGGAAGTCGGGGTGCGCCGCGCCACCCTTCTCGTGCGCGCGCCGCATGAGGATCTTGTTGCGGCTGTTCAGGGCCGCTTCGACGCCGATGGTCGGCAGGCCCAGCGCCTCGCCCACGGCGGCGACGGTCACGACGGCCGCCTCGGCGAAGGCGAACACGCCGTCGAACTTCTCCTCGGCGTGCCAGGCCTTCGCGGTCTCGATGATGGCGTCGATGTGCTTGGAACCGGCGATGCGGTAGCGGTCGGCGGGCCAGAAGTCCTCCGTGCCCTCACCGTTGAGCACGAACAGGTCCGCGCCGAAGTCGACGACCTGCTTGTACCGCGACTGGTAGTAGGTGGCGTTCTGGCGTGCTTCGATGCCCAGCAGCTTCATGCGAGTTCTCCGGTTCAGGCGGTCGCGACGGCGGAGGCGCCCACGGCGGACGCAGCGACCGCGGGCGTCGGCACGGCCGACCGCGCGGCACGGTGTTCGAGCAGGTCGGCGACGATCTCCTGCGCGCGCCAGGCCAGCACGCTGAGCAGGGAGTCGGAGATGCCGTGGGTCGCCTCGTTGACGCCCTGGAGGTAGACGGCGCCGGCCGAGTCGCCGGTCTCCATCCGGTAGCGGCGCGACACCGAGATCTCCGGCAGGCCCAGGCGGGAGGCCAGCTCGCCGACCAGCCGCGGCATCGCCGGGTCGAAGCCGGTGCCCAGCAGCACCAGGTCCGTGCGCAGCTCCTCGACCAGGCCGGTCTTGCGGTCGGTCAGCGACAGCACGATCTCGTCGTTGACCTCGCGGGCGTCGGTGACGTCGACCATCGTCACCACGCGCAGGCGCGGGTCGTCGGACATCGAGTCCAGGTAGAGCTGCCGGTAGAGGGTGTCCAGGAATCCCGGCGCGAGGCCCGAGTAGTTCGTCTTGTGCATCTCCTGGAGGATCTGCGCGCGCTGCTCGGGGCGGGAGTCGTAGAACTCGCCGACGAACGACGGGTAGTACAGCTCGTTGGTGAACTTGCTGCTCTCGTAGGCGTTCATGCCGATCGAGCGCATGACCATCGTGGGCCGCGAGTTCGGCAGGTCGGTCTGCACCGAGTGGAACATCTCCGCCGCGCTCTGCGCGCCGCCGACGACCGTCACCCGGTAGGGCAGTTCGCGGGGCAGCGCGGCGATGCGGTCGACGTACTCGGTGCTGTGGATGACCTTGCGCTCGGGCAGGTTCTTGAACACCGCGGGCACGCGCTTGTCGCGGCCGGCCCCGACGACCAGGTAGCGGCTGCCGATCGTGTCACCGTCGGCGAGGCGGGTCAGCCAGCCGGTCAGGTCGCCGTTCTCGTCCACGAGCGGCTCGACCGCCGTCGCGCGGCGGTTGTACTCGACGGACACCTTGGTCAGGTGCTCGGCGACCCAGCGCAGGTAGTCCGAGATCTCGGTGCGGTAGGGGGTGAACGTGCCCAGGTTGGCGAACTGGTCGAGCCGCCCCACCGAGTGCAGGTAGTTGACGAACGAGTACGCGCTGCGCGGGTTGCGCAGGCTGACCAGGTCCTTGAGGAAGGAGACCTGGCTCTGCGTGCCGGGCAGCAGCATGCCGCGCTGCCACTCGACCGTGGGACCCGCCTCGATGAGCAGGCTGTCGTTCGCGAGGCCGTCCGGCGCGAGCTCCTCCAGCGCCACGGCCAGGGATAAGTTGGACGGCCCCGCCCCGATCGCGAGCAGTTCCACTTCCCGGTGCACCATGTGCCACTCCCCCAACGTGTCGCCCCGACCGTTCCGCGGGCAGGGCGACGCCACCGGGAAATTGGTCCACGAATACCCCGGGGAAAATGGTTTGTCGCACCCGACGGCGGTCCGGATGGTCTGGTTGTGGTCCGTTGTTGCCGGAACCAGCCGCTACCGTACCCGCCGCCCACGACGGGGATGAATGGTCCGAAGGGAGCAATTAGGAATTCGTGGGGGAGCCCCATAAGTCATAACTATGAGGCGAGCGTATCCGGCCACCGGCGGGCGGGTGGGCGGTGGTGGCGCGTCACTGGGAGCGTTCGCTCGACTACAGCACGTCAAAGGTACAACGCCGCACGTGAGCGGGGCACTCCCATCATTCGGACCCCCGTGCGCTGCCTTCCGAGGTGTCTTGAGCCCGTGCCGGCTCGCGCTCCTCGACCGCGCGGGAGCCGCCCACCCGGCCCTTCGTCCGCACGGACGTTCCGCCATTCGAACGCACCCGCGATGGGAAGCTTCGCCGATCGTTCACCAATTGAGCACCTGTTTAACCGCGACCGATTGCCGGTTGAAAAGAAATGGCCGCTCAGGACACCTGGTGGCGCACGCAGGTGGCGACCTATTCGTCGCCGGGTTTAGCCGGCCCACAGGTCATTGGAGGGGCAGTTCCAGCAACACTTCGAGTTCATTCACAGTGGCGTCGACGGTCCGGTGGTGCACACCCACCATGCCGACCGCCGCCGCGCCCCGGACGTTGACGGCGAGGTCGTCGACGAAGACGCAGTGCGCGGGCTCCACGCCGAGGCGTTCGGCGACGACGAGGTAGATCCGGCGGTCCGGCTTGGCGAACCCGACCTCGCCGGAGGTGACGACGACGTCGAACACGTCCTGCCACGCCATCGGCGGGGCCCATAGGCCGTCCGCATTGGACAGGATCGCGGTGCGCACCCCGTGGGACTTGGCCGTGCGGGCGGCGGCGAGCAGGGGCGGTTCGGCGGCGGGCTCGTCGCCCAGGTCGGTCAGCACACCACCGAAGTCCAACACCAACCCGCGCACGCCTGACCTCCTTCGGGTGATCTTGGTACGGAATCGCCGATCACCGCCTCGGTTCGAGCATGTCATCCCCACACCGCAACGTGCGCGCGACCACGCCGACCCCACCGGACCACCGGACGGCCACCGTCCACCACCTGCTGACCGCGGTCGTAGAAGCCGTGGACGGCCGCCGCCCCCTCCGCCAACTGGCCGCCCACCTGACCCCACCCGCCGCCGCGGAGGTCGGCAAGGCCCTCGGCCAGGGCGCGCGGCTCAACCGCATGCGCGTCTGCCGGATCTCCCCGGAGGTGACCGAGCTGTCCGCGGTGGTCAGCACCCGAACGGGCCGCGTCCGCGCCTTGGCGGCCCGCATGGAGTGGTCCGGCGACCGCTGGCGCTGCACCGCCTTCCACCTGCTGCCATAACCACCCATCCCTGACCACCCATCCACGCTGGTGGGAGCCGGCCCGCCCGGCTCCCACCAGCCCGTCAAGCACCCCTGGCTGCCCCCGCCGCGCCCACGCGCCACGCCGGACGCCCGCATCCCGCCGAGGACGCCCGCACATCCCGCACTGGACGCCTGCATGCCGCGGAGGACGCCCGCATGCCGCGGAGGACGCCCGCATGCCGCGCAGGACCGCAGGGCGCACGCCGCGCCGAGGCACCCGCGCCGCGGCCTCATCGCACTCGCCACGCCCCGCTGGGGTTGGACCGGCCTGCCGCCGCCGGAGCTCTTTCGCGGGGGCCAGGGGCCAGCCCTGCCGCCACGGCCGCTACGAGCCGCGCAACCGCTCCCAGACGGGCCGCTGCTGCTCTCAGCCACCGCAGGCCATCCGCACACAGCCCTGACGCTCCCAGACGGGCCGCAGCCGCTCTCAGCCGCGGCAACCGCTGCCAGCCCCGCCGCAGCCGCTCTTGCCGCAGCCATCGCGCCTTGCTGCCGCCACGGCTGCCGGCCGCCACCACCGCCGCCGCCAGCCGTGGCCACCGCGCCTTGCCGCCGCCACTGCTGCCAGCCGCCGCGCCTTGCCGCCGGCATCGGTGCCGGCCGCCGCCATCGGTGCCAGGCGTCGCGGCGCCTTGCCGCCGCCATCCGGTCCCGGCCGCCATCCGGTGCCGGCCGCCGCCGGTGCCAGGCGTCGCCGTCTGTGCCGGCCGTCGCGGGACTGCCGGGTGCGGCGCTGGCCGCCGGGCGGGGGTCGAGGGGGTGGGGCCTTGGCTCGTGGGGCCGTGTTCCCGCGCTCCTCGTTTTACGGGACGCGCGAGGTGGGGTTTGGTCGCGGATCCTGTATGTCGCTCGATCGGGTGATCTGTTGGGGGTGTGCCGGTGCCCCCGGACCTGGGGGTCGCGGGGGCACCGGGGTGGCTGGGTTGGGGCTGGGGGTTAGGTGCGCTTGCGGTTGGCCTTTTCTGCTGCTCGGGCTGCTGCTCGGCGTTCCTTGCGGGTGCCGGCGGCGCCTTGGGACTGGTTGCCTCGTTGTTGGGTGCCGCCGCCGCTGGTCTGTTCGTCGCCGCTTTCCGAGGGGCCCGAGTAGGTCAGGCCCTGTTGGGCGCCGCGGTGGTCCAGGCCCTTGCCGCGCAGGGCCGGGGGGATGGCGTTGCCGCTGGAGAGTTGGGCCAGGGCCGGGCCGGCCGGGGCTTCGGACGGGGACTGTTGCTGCTGTTCCGCGGCGGCTGCGGCGGCGGCCCTGGCTCGGGCTCGGCTGCCGGTCAGGGGGCCGGCACCGGAGGCGATGGAGACCTGGACCGGGGGTTCCTGGGCCGGTTCGGGTTCGGCGGCTTCCACCTGGAGGTTGAACAGGAAGCCGACCGTTTCCTCGCGCAGGGCGTCGAGCATGGTGTTGAACATGTCGAAGCCCTCCCGCTGGTACTCGATCAGCGGGTCGCGCTGCGCCATCGCGCGCAGGCCGATGCCTTCCTTCAGGTAGTCCATCTCGTACAGGTGCTCGCGCCACTTGCGGTCGAGGACCGAGAGGAGGACGCGGCGTTCCAGTTCGCGCATGGCGCCCGGGCCGACGCGGCCGTCGATGTCGGCCTCGCGTGCGTCGTAGGCCTTCAGGGCGTCCTGCTGGAGGACTTCCTTCAGGTGCTCCTTGGTGATGTCCTCGTCGGACTCCAGGAGCTCCTTGTAGTCCAGGGTGATCGGGTACAGGGTCTTCAGCGCCGTCCACAGGCGGTCGAAGTCCCAGTCCTCCGCGTAGCCGTCCGCGGTGGCGCCGTCGACGTAGTCGCCGACCACGCCGGTGATCATGTGCTCGACCTGTTCGCGCAGGTCCTCGCCGGCCAGGACGCGGTGGCGCTCGGCGTAGATCACCTTGCGCTGCTCGTTCATGACCTCGTCGTACTTGAGGACGTTCTTGCGGATCTCGAAGTTCTGCTGCTCGACCTGGGTCTGCGCGGACCGGATCGCCCGGGTCACCATCTTGTGCTCGATCGGCACGTCGTCCGGCACGCGCAGGCGGGTCATCACGGTCTCGACCATCGCCGCGTTGAAGCGGCGCATCAGCTCGTCCTTCAGCGACAGGTAGAACCGGGACTCGCCCGGGTCGCCCTGCCGGCCGGACCGGCCGCGCAGCTGGTTGTCGATGCGCCGCGACTCGTGCCGCTCGGTGCCCAGCACGTACAGGCCGCCGGCCGCGCGCACCTCCTCCGCCTCGGCCTTGACCTCGACGGTGATCTCCTCGATCAGCTTGGACCAGGCGGCCTCGTACTCGTCCGGGTTCTCCACCGGGTCCAGGCCGCGCTCGCGCAGCTCGTGGTCGGCGAGGATGTCCGGGTTGCCGCCCAGCACGATGTCGGTACCGCGGCCGGCCATGTTCGTCGCCACGGTCACGGCGCCCTTGCGGCCCGCCTTGGCGATGATCAGCGCCTCGCGGTCGTGGTGCTTGGCGTTGAGGACCTCGTGCGGGACGCCCATCCTGACCAGCAGCTTCGACAGGTACTCCGACCGCTCGACGCTGGTCGTGCCGACCAGGACCGGCTGGCCCTTCTCGTGCCGCTCGGCGATGTCCTCGGCGACCGCCTCGAACTTCGCCTCCTCGGTCTTGTAGACCAGGTCGGGCTGGTCCTTGCGCTGCATCGGCCGGTTCGTGGGGATCGGCACCACGCCCAGCTTGTAGGTCTGGTGGAACTCGGCCGCCTCGGTCTCGGCGGTACCGGTCATGCCGCCCAGCTTCGAGTACAGGCGGAAGTAGTTCTGGAGGGTGATCGTGGCGAGCGTCTGGTTCTCCGCCTTGATCTCCACGCCCTCCTTGGCCTCGATGGCCTGGTGCATGCCCTCGTTGTAGCGGCGGCCCGCCAGCACGCGGCCGGTGAACTCGTCCACGATCAGGACCTCGCCGTTGCGGACGATGTAGTCCTTGTCGCGGGTGAACAGCTCCTTGGCCTTGATCGCGTTCTGGAAGTACCCGACCAGCGGCGTGTTCGTCGAGTCGTAGAGGTTCTCGATGCCGAGCTGGTCCTCGACGTACTGCACGCCCGCCTCGGTGACGCCGATGGTGCGCTTGCGCTCGTCCACCTCGTAGTGGGTGTCCTTGCGCATCTTGGTCGCCAGGCGCGCGAACTCCAGGTACCAGCGGGACGACTGGTCGGCCGGACCGGAGATGATCAGCGGTGTGCGGGCCTCGTCGATGAGGATCGAGTCGACCTCGTCCACGATCGCGAAGAAGTGGCCGCGCTGGACCATCTCGTCCTGGCTCCACGCCATGTTGTCGCGGAGGTAGTCGAAGCCGAACTCGTTGTTCGTGCCGTAGGTGATGTCGGCGTGGTAGGCGGCCCGGCGCTGCTCCGGGGTCATCTCCGACAGGATCGCGCCGACGGTCAGGCCGAGGAAGCGGTGGATGCGGCCCATCCAGTCCGCGTCGCGCTTGGCCAGGTAGTCGTTGGTGGTGACGACGTGGACGCCCTCGCCGGCGATCGCGTTGAGGTACGCGGGCAGCACCGAGGTCAGGGTCTTGCCCTCACCGGTGCGCATCTCGGCGATCTGCCCGAGGTGCAGCGCCGCGCCGCCCATCAGCTGCACGTCGAAGTGCCGCTGGCCCAGGGTGCGCTTGGCGCCCTCGCGGACCACGGCGAAGGCCTCGGGGAGCAGTTCGTCCAGCGACTCGCCCTCGGCGTAGCGCTTCTTGAACTCCTCCGTCTTGGCCCGCAGCTGGGCGTCGGTGAGGTCGACTACGTCGTCTTCGAGGTTGTTGATGTGCGCTGCGATGTTGCGCAGGCGCTTGAGCATCTTGCCTTCGCCGGCGCGGAGCAGTCGGGACAGCACCATCTCGGGTCGACCTCATTACCTCATCGCGTCGCGCCCGGGGATGGGCGCCTTCCAGCGGCTCGCCACGGGGGATGACGAGCCCACACCACCCGCCATCGTAGGCAAGCGGTGAAGGTGTGTGCACAGACACAGGTAGGAAGGGGTGCGGAACGGCCCGTAATCGGTTGATCACCCGTTCGGGAGACCGCTCGGCGGGACGTGCCCGCGGGGTGCGCGGAAGCGGCGCGGAGGGTCGCGCGGTCGGGCGTGTCGGGGCAGGTGGGGAGGGGGTCGGTGCTCGTGCGGGGTGACGGAGGTCTCTGACTTCGGCTTCCCGAAGGACCTCTGTCGAGAGGGCGGCGAGCGGGTCCGGACACGGCACGACCCCCGGCGCGCAGAGAAACGCCGGGGGTCGTGGAGGTTGGGTTGGGCCGGCTCCCTCAGGCCAGCCGGATCACGCCGTAGTCGAATCCCTTCCGTCGGTAGACGACGCTGGGGCGCCCGCAGTCGGCGTCGGAGAACAGGTAGAAGTCGTGGCCGACCAGTTCCATCTCGTAGAGGGCCTGGTCCACCGTCATCGGCTTGGCCGCGTGTTCCTTCTCGCGCACGATCTGGCCGGGCAGCTTCTCCTCGACGTCGTCCCACCGCTGCTGCGAGGGCACTTCCGCCATGCCCCCGTAGGTCGGTTCGGACTCCTCGGCTTCGAGCAACGCGGTGTGCCCGAGCCACATGCCCTGTGCCTGTCCGTCTTGGTCGGTCTGGACGGGGGGAAGCGGCGCCCCCAGTCCGCTGGTCGCCTCGGCGACCGAAGTCGGGCCGCGTCGCCCGTGGTGCACCCGCCGTCGGTCGTGCGACCGGCGCAGGCGGTTCTCGAGCTTGGTGACCGCGGAGTCCAGGGCGGCGTAGAAGTCGCCCGCACACGCTTCGGATCGGATTACCGGGCCACGTCCTTTGCCCGTGATCTCCACCCGCTGGCAGTTCTTCGACTGCCTGCGGTTCGGCTCGTGGAAGAGTTCCACGTCAAAGCGGATGACCTTGCGGTCGTATCGCTCAAGCCGGGCCAACTTCTCGGCGACGTGGACCCGGTAGTGATCGGGCACCTCGACGTTGCGGCCCTTAACGACGATGTCCATACACGACCTCCCTCGCGTTAGCTGCGAGCTATGGCATTGGATCGCTGCGGCACCGGTCGCGCGATCGCCTTCGCGCGTTGTCGCTGAGGGTTGTCCTCAGCGCTCCACCGGCGCCAGGGTCATGGGCTGTTCGCCTCCTCCCCGCGTGCCGGGAACGCTGATAGCGGTGCACGTTAGCCCGGTATTCGCCGCTGCGACAGCCCCCGAGGCGGGGGAACTCCATGATTTTTCGTTCGTGACGCAGAGCGACGAAAATCGGGCACCCGCCGTGCGCCGGACAAGCGCACTGCGGAGAGACGCTGACGTCGGCTCACCCGAACAGCCCAGCAGAGCACGGGCACCCGTCGGCACAGTCACTGCGCCGAACGGCCTCCGTGCGCGCCTCATACCCGGCCAACGGGCGAGCACCGCGCGAGGTTCCCGCCTCGAATCACCCGTGTGGGTGGGTTGAACGGGCCGCGGTCAGCGTCAGCACGGCGGATACCCGGAAACCCGCCGCGGCCAACACCGAACCGCACGCGGTGGCCGTCGCACCCGTCGTGACCACGTCGTCCAGCAGCACAACCGCTGTTCCCGGCGGTGGCAGACCACTGCGCCGCAGGCGCACGCGCCCGCTCAGGTTGGCCCGCCGGGCCGCCGCGTCGAGCCCCACCGAGTCGCGCACACCGGCCGAGAAGGCCAGTATCGGAGCTACGGACGCACCCGACGCCCGCGCGATTCCCACCAAGTGGGAGCCGCCGCGTCGGCGGGCAGCCGCGCGCCGTGACGGAGCGGGCACCAGCCACCATTTCCCGAACTCGTCCGGGTGCACGCCGGGAAGCGCGGGCAGCGCCCGAGCCACCAGCGCGCCGAACACTGTCGCCAGCTCCCGTCTGCCGCGTTCCTTGAACGCGAGTACCAGTTCACGTCCGGCGCCCGCGTAATGGGACAGCGTGAACACCGGCGGTCCTTTACCGGACACCGGTACGGGTAGGGGTGGGCCGAACGCGCCGAGGCAGCGCGGACAGCACAGCGGACCCTCGGCTCGGCAGCCGGCGCAACGGGGCGGAAACAGCAGGTTGATCAGCATGTGATCGAGCGTGCCGGCGAGGTACGACAATTTCGGGCGTGGAGCCGGCGGAGGAGTTTTGCGGGAGCCCGAGACCCTGCCCGCGAGGCCGCGTCGGCCTGTCGCGCCGTGTTTCGCTCCGATCACGTCCTTCGATCGGAGCGAAAGGCGACGCGATGGGCCGACTTCCAGGCGGCCGAGCCGCCGCGACGAAGGAGCGGCAATCCAGCACGGGTGAGACGGGCGCGTACTTCTGCCGGTACTTCTGCGTGGTGCGCGCCCGCGCCCGGCGGTTGACTGGGGTCACCCCCAGGAAAGGACCGCGTTGCGATGGCCAGGAACGCGTCACCTATCGGATGACCGCAGTTCGGCGGCCCGGGCTCGGCACTCCCCTCCCGCCGCCGGGTCGCCGAGTTCGTCGTGGACCTCGGCCAGCACTTCCAACGCGTGCACGAGCCGGCGGTGCCGCTGCTGGGTCGCCACCGCCACGGCCGCCAGCAGCTCCGTCCGCGCCTCGGCCGGCTCACCCAGCCGGTGCAGGGCCAGCCCGCGCAACGTGCGCGCGTCGCTCGTGGTGTTGGGCGCCGTGGCGGCGACCGAGTGCTCGACCGCCTCGGTCGCCGTCGCCAGCACCTCCGGCCAGCGGCCCAGCTCGGCCAGGCTGTTGGCGGTGCGCACGAGCAGGCTGCCGAGCATCTCCGCGGTCATCACCGCCGACAGGTTCAGCACGCCCGAGCGGACGTCGTCGAGCAGCCCCCGGTGCACGTCCACGGCCTCGTCGTACCGCCGCAAGCCGTGCAGCACGAGTCCCAGGCAGGACGACGAGATCTGCTCGCCCAACGGGTAGTCCGCCGCCCGGAACAGCTCCCGCGCGCGGCCCGCGCTGTCCAACGCCGACTCCAGCTCACCCGAGTGCAGCTCCGACGCGGCCCGGTAGTGCATGGCCCACGCCTGCTCCCGCACGTCACCGCACGCGACCGCGGCAGTCCAGGCCTCGTCGTGCAGCGCGAGGGCGTCGGCGGGCCGGCGCAGCAGCACGCACAGCGTCCAGGTCAGGAAGTTCAGCTGCACGGCCTCGTCGCGCACGCTGCCCAGCGCCCGCGCCGCCGCCACCCCGGCGGTGAACACCTCCACCCACGTCTCGCCGCGTCCGCGCTGGTCGGAGTACCAGTGCATGGCCGTGGCCAGGTCCAGCACCTCGCGGTGCAGGCCGCGCGCCGACGCCCAGCGCAGCGCGCCCAGCCAGCCCGGGGTCTCCGCGACCAGCCACGCGTCGGCGTCCTCCTTGTCCGCCAACAACTCCGTCGGCGTGTCCCGGGCGTCGGGACCGTAAAACCCGGCCGCCGCCACCGCCGTGCGCAGCAGGTGCCGGACCACGTGCGTGCGGGTGTCCTCGTGGTCGGGCTCCTCCTCGGTCAGCCGCTCGCCGGCGAACACCCGGACCAGGTCGTGGAAGACGTACCGGCCCGGCGTCTCGGCGGTGTCGAGCAGGCTCACGTCCACCAGTTCTTCCAGCGTGTCCTCGGCCTCGAACCGGTCCATGCCCGCCGCCACCGCCGCAAGCTCGGGCGTGAACGTGGCGCCGGGCAGCGCCGACAGCCGCCGGAACAGCAGCGCCGCCTTGCCGCCCAGCTGGCGGTAGGACATCTCGAACGCCGTGCGCACCTGGAGGTCGCCTGCGGTCAGCGCGGTCAGCCGGCGGCGCTCGTCGGCGAGCTGGCCCGCCAGGTGCGCGACCGTCCACTTAGGACGGCTGGCCAGCCGGTTGCCCGCGATGCGCAGCGCCAGCGGCAGGTGCCCGCACAGCTTGGCCACCCGCGCGGCCTCCTCGGGCTCGGCCGCGACCCGCGCACCCGCGATCGCGGCCAGCAGGTCCACCGACTCGGCCGGCCCCAGCACGTCCAGCGCCAGCCGCGCCACCGCCTCCAACCCGCCCAGCACCTGCCGGGACGTCACCAGCACCAGCGACCGCCTGCCCGTGGCCAGCAACGGCCGCACCTGGGCCTCGTCGGCGGCGTTGTCCAGCACCACCAGCGTCGACCGGTCCCGCAGCAGCTCCCGGTACAGGTCCGAGCGCTCGGCCTCGCTCGAGGGCACCCGCGACTCCTCGACACCCAGCGCGAGCAGCATCCGGTGCACGACCTCCGCCGGGTGCAGCGGACGCGCGTCCATGCCCCGCAGGTTGAAGAAGAAACACCCGTCCGGATAGCGGTCGGCCAACCGGTACCCGGCCCGCACCGCCAGGCTCGTCTTGCCCGCCCCCGGCGGACCGTGCAGCACGGCGACGGACGTCTCGGCGCGGTCGGCGATCCCCGTCAGGACCTCCAACGCCCGGTCCCGGCCGGTCAGGTCGGCGATGTCCGGCGGCAACGCGCACTGGGCGATCGCGGGCTGCTTGCGCACCCGACCGTCCTTGGCGGCACTGGCCAGCTGCCGGAGTTCCTCGTCGGACAGGTTCAGGACCCCCGCCAACGCCTCCACCGTGCGCCGCTGCGGACCCCTGGCCCGGCCGCGTTCCATGTCGCTGATCGCCCGGACGCTGACCCCGGAACCCCCGGCCAGCTCCTCCTGGGTCAGCCTCGCGCGCTGCCGGTACTCGCGCAGCAGGCCGCCGAACGTCGTCCCCACTCCGGCCAGATTAGTGCGGGAGGGGGTCACCGGGACGTATCGGTGGTATTGGTCTCGCATGAAGTGGTACGCGGACGCACCGGCGCGCCGGGCGATCCAGGCGGTGGCCGACCTGCTGGCCCTGGCGTGGGTGTGGTTCTGGGTCGAGGTGGCGCAAGGCGCACGGGACGCCGTGCTCACCCTGCGGGCGCCCGGCGACGGCCTGACCAGAGCGGGCAACGGCCTGCGCGACACGTTCTCCGACGCCGCCGCCAAGGCCCGGGACGTGCCGCTGGTGGGCGGGAGGCTCGGCGAGGCCCTGGACAAGGGACGTGACGCCGGCGGGACCCTGGTGGACGCGGGCAACACCCAGGTGGCGGCCGTGGAGACCACCGCGCTGTGGCTGGCGGTGGCGCTGATCGCCATCCCGGTGGCGTTCCTGCTGATCACGTGGCTGCCGCTGCGGCTGCGCTACGCGAAAAAGGCCGGTGCCGCGCGGAAGTTGCGCGACACCGGCCGGATAGACCTGCTGGCTCTCCAGGGTCTGACGACCCTGTCACCGCGAGAGCTGGCGAAGTTCCCCACCGACCCCGCCACGGCCTGGCGCCAGGACGACCGCGAGGTCGTCGAGGCCCTGGCCACCCGCTACCTCAGGACGCGGGGCGTGCGGGGCCGGTGAGGGCGGCTCACTGCCGGCGGTGCCAGTAGTACTGGCTGCCGCCGTAGAGCACGACGTTGCCGTCGTCCTGCACCACGAGCCGGTCGGACGGCGTGCCGTTGGTGCCGGTGTACCAACGGGGCGCGCCGGCGGTGCTGTACAGGACGAAGTTGCCGTCGGACTGGAGCTCCGCCCGCGTCACGTCGCTGTTGTAGGTGCGCGTGTGCCACTCCGCCTGCTTGGCGGCGTTGTACAGCACCAGGTTGCCGTCCGGCTGGAGCGCCAGCCGGTACTGGCCGTTGGGCGACACCTTCTCCTCACCGCGGATCAGCATCTGACCCTTGGCGACCCGGTCCTTGGCCGGCGTGGAGAGCAGCCGGTGCCAGTAGTAGCTCGACCCGCCGTACGCGACGACGTTGCCGTCGTTCTGCACGACGATCCGGTCCACCGGGGAGTTGTAGGTGGAGGTGTGCCAGCGGGCCTCGCCGCCGCGGGCGTACAGCACGAAGTTGCCGTCGTGCTGGAGCTCCGCCCGCACCACGCCCCGACCCGACGTCTGGCTGTGCCACACGATCGCGTTGGCGGCGTTGCGCAGGACCATGCTGCCGTCGGCCTCCACGCCCAGCTTGTACTGGCCGTTGGGGGAGACCTTCTGCTGACCGACGGTCAGCGACTCACCGCGCACGATCCGGTCGGCGACCGGGGTCCACTCCGGGGTGGGCGAGGTGTACAGCAGGCGGTTCGCCGAGCCCATCGGGTCGGTGACCTTGCCGGTGGTCGCGTTGTTCACGATCGCGGCCTGCACCTGGGCCGGCGTGGCGGCGGGGTTCTGGAACAGGTAGAGCGCCGCCGCGCCCGCGACGTGCGGCGCGGCCATCGACGTGCCGTCCATGACCTCGGTCGCGTTGTCACCCGAGGAGTAGGTGGACGTGATGTTCACGCCAGGCGCGAACACGTCCAGGCACGAGCCCCAGTTCGAGAAGTACGCCCGCGCGTCGGAGGAGTCCGTCGCGCCGACGGTGATGCCCTGCGAGACCCGAGCCGGCGACCAGTCGCAGGCGTTGCCCTCGCCCGTCACGTCACCCGAGTTGGCAGCCGCGGTGACGTAGGTGACGCCCGCCGCGATCGACCGGCGCACCGCGTCGTCGAGCACACCGAGGATGTTGCCCGCCGGGTCGAACCCGCTGAGGCTCATGTTCGCCACAGCCGGCTTGACGTGGTTCGCGGTGACGTGGTCCACGCCCGCGATGACACCGGCGATGGTGCCGTCGCCCACGCAGTCCAGGACCTTCACGGCGTGCAGGCGCACGCCCTTCGCGACACCGTGCGACGCGCCGCCGATGGTGCCGGCGACGTGCGTGCCGTGACCGTCGCAGTCCTCGTTCGCGTCACCGATGCTGTTGAAGTCGAAGGTCGCCCGCACCCCGAAGTCGGCGTGCGTCGTCCGGATGCCCGAGTCGATCACGTACACGTGCACGCCACCACCGAGGTTGGGGTAGGCGTACGTGTTGTTCGACGGCAGGATGTCCCGCTGGTCGATCCGGTCGAGACCCCACGACGGCGGGTTGCTCTGCGAGCCCGCCTTCTTGATCTTCTGGTCCTGCACGACCTTGGCCACGGACGGGTTGGCCGCGAGCCGCTTGGCCTCGGCCTCGCTCATCCGCGCGGCGAAGCCGTCGAGCGCGGCCGAGTACCTGTGCGTGACGCGCACAGAAGAGGCCTTGCTCAGGACCGCGTCGGTGTCCTTGCGATCCTTCAGCACCACGATGTAGCTGCCCTCGACGGCGCCCTTGCTGCCCGCGCCCTCGATGGTCACCTCCTGCGCGAACGCCGGTGTCGCGCTGAGGCCCAGAGCGGCGATCGCCGCTGTTGCCCCGACACCGGCGATCCGTCTCCAGGACGTGCCGAAATCTCCCATGACTGGGTGCCCCCTCAATGTGGGTACTGAGCGGAAGCGAGGGGGTGACTTCACTCGTTCGAGTGACCCCCGCGCGGGCACAGCCAACCACACGGAGAGCGCTTGCCAGAGGCACTTTCACAACTTGTCCGCAGGTGTCCGCCCGTGTTCGCGAGATCACTCGGGAGAGTGATCCCGCGAACATTTCCCACACCGCTCCCGACGCCACTCGGGCACCACGAAACATCGGCGAACAGCTCACCAAGCACACCGCGAACCGCTCGCCCCGTACCGCCCAGTGGCGGGGGCCTCGCGGCAACCCACCCCGGCGTCCAGGTGGGTCGCGTGTCGTATTCGGGCGTGGGTCAGTAGACGGGGCCGGTGTACTTCTCGCCCGGGCCCTGGCCCGGCTCGTCCGGCACGGCGGAGGCCTCGCGGAAGGCGCGCTGCACCGACTGGAGGCCCTCCCGCAGCGGTCCGGCGTGCGGGCCCAGGTACTCGGCGGACGCGGTGACCAGGCCGGCCAGGGCGGTGATCAGGCGCCGGGCCTCGTCGAGGTCGCGGCGGGGGCTGGTGTCCGGGTCCTCGTCGGCCAGGCCGAGGCGTTCGGCGGCGGCGGACAGCAGCATGATGGCCGCCTTGCTGATCACCTCGATGCTGGGAACATCGGACAGCTCGCGGACGTTGTTCGAAGGCAGGTCGGTCACGTCGGCCATTCTCGCAACCGACCCGTTCCGGTCGCCGGTTCGGGGGTTGACAAGCCATCTGCTACTATTCTCCGCGCGACCAGTCCCCACCCACGTGGGGACGGCAAGTGGAGCCCCGCTCCCACCCGCGTTCCACCGCCTTCAGGTGGCCGGGTCCGGTCACCTCGACGGGTGGACTGCGCCCTTCGTTGTGCGATCGGTCGGAAGCGGGCCTCACACCGGGCAGGTGTGGGGCCTCTTGTCTTTGGCGCACAACGAGTCACAAAGGACGTGAATGACAAGTCCCTCGAACCGAGGTGCTCCCGCCAGCACCGAGCCGCGTATCAACGAGCGCATCCGCGTGCCGGAGGTTCGTCTGGTCGGGCCGAACGGCGAGCAGGTCGGGATCGTTCGCATCGAGGACGCGCTCCGACTCGCGCAGGAAGCGGATCTCGACCTCGTCGAGGTCGCCGCGCAGGCTCGGCCGCCGGTTTGCAAGCTCATGGACTACGGGAAGTTCAAGTACGAGAGCGCCCAGAAGGCCCGTGAGTCGCGCCGCAACCAGCAGCTGACGGTCATCAAGGAGCAGAAGCTCCGGCCGAAGATCGACCCGCACGACTACCAGACGAAGAAGGGCCACGTCGCCCGCTTCCTGTCGCACGGGAACAAGGTCAAGGTGACCATCATGTTCCGCGGCCGAGAGCAGTCCCGGCCCGAACTCGGTTACCGGCTGCTCCAGAAGCTGGCGGAGGACGTCGCGGAGCTGGGCTTCGTCGAGTCGAACCCCAAGCAGGACGGCCGCAACATGATCATGGTGTTGGCGCCGCACAAGACCACGAAGACCCGTCCGGTGAAGCACGAGCAGGACGCCCCGACGGAGTCTGTCGAAGAGTGACCCCGGCCCCGGCCGGGCGCAGACCGTGACCCGGCTCCCGGCCGGGCGCAAGCGTGGCCGTCTCGCGTCTGCGGGTCGGCCGGCAGGAGACGAGGACAGGAATGCCGAAGAACAAGAGCCACAGCGGGACCTCCAAGCGCGTGAAGGTCACCGGCAGCGGCAAGATCATCCGTGAGAAGGCGGGCAAGCGCCACCTGCTGGAGAAGAAGTCCAGCAAGCTGACCCGTCGCCTCAGCGGCACCACCGATGTCGCCAAGAACGACGTGCCGCGGATCAAGAAGCTGCTCGGCATCTGATCCTCCCGCTCCCCTTGAACACCGGGGCCACGAGCCCCACGAGATCGACAGGATGGACCCGTGGCACGCGTCAAAAGGGCCGTGAACGCCCAGAAGAAGCGCCGTACCACCCTTGAGCTCGCCAGCGGCTACCGCGGCCAGCGTTCGAGGCTGTACCGCAAGGCCAAGGAGCAGGTGCTCCACTCGCTCAACTACGCGTACCGCGACCGCCGCGCGCGCAAGGGCGACTTCCGGAAGCTGTGGATCCAGCGCATCAACGCCGGTGTCCGCGCCAACGGCATGACCTACAACCGCTTCATCCAGGGCCTGCGCCTCGCCGAGATCGAGGTCGACCGCAAGATCCTGGCCGAGCTGGCCGTCAGCGACCCCGGCGCCTTCACCGCGCTGGTCGAGCTGGCGAAGGCCGCGCTGCCCGCCGACGTGAACGCGCCCGTCGAGGACAAGGCCTGAGCGACGCACCGCGACCCGGGGCTGCTCCGTTCACCGAACGGACACCCCGGGTCGTTGCTGCTCGGCACCTGACCAGGCGGTCCGGCCGCGAACGGGCGGGCCGCTTCCTGGCCGAAGGCGCGCAGGCGGTGCGCGAGGCGCTGACCTGGGCCGCCGCAGGACGCGGTCGGGTGCACGAGCTGTTCGTCACCTCGGTGGCCGCCGACCGCAACCCGGAACTGGTGCGGACGGCGGTGGACGCCGGGGTGCCGGTGAGCACCGTCACCGAGAAGGCCGCCGCAGGCCTGTCGGAGACCGTGTCACCCCAGGGCGTGGTCGCGGTGTGCGACCTGCTCGACGTGCCCTTGTCGCTGTTGCGGCAGTCGCTGACCGGCGCACGCCTGGTCGCGGTGCTGCACGGCGTCGCCGACCCCGGCAACGCCGGCACCGTGGCCCGGGTCGCCGACGCGGCCGGCGCGGACGCGGTGATCTTCGCCGGCGACACCGTAGACCCGCACAACGGCAAGTGCGTGCGCGCCTCCACCGGCAGCGTGTTCCACCTCCCCATCGCCCGTTCCCGCGACGCGGACGAGGTCTTCACGGCCTGCCGCGAAGCCGGCCTGCGCCTGGTCGCCGCCGACGGGTACGCCGAAGAAGACCTGGTCACCGCCGACCTGCGCGGCGACCTGGCCCGCCCCACGGCCTGGGTGTTCGGCAGCGAGGCCCACGGCCTCCCCGACGACGTGGTCGCCAAGCTCGACACGTCGCTCAAGGTCCCGATCTACGGCGGCGCGGAAAGCCTGAACCTCGCCACCGCCGCAGCGGTCTGCCTCTACGCCTCCGCGCGAGCCCAACGCACCTGACCGCGGCCACCCCTGCCCGCCACGGCCCGCCTCACCCGCGCCTCCGCCGCCGAGCGCGGCGCAGCTTGCGCGGACGTCCGCCGGGATGCCCGCCCGCGCGCCTCCGCAGCCGAGCGCGTCGAGGCCGGTCACCTCGGTCTCGACGCGCCCAGCCTCGCCGCTCGTGCCCAGTCGCCGTTCGCGGTCAGTCCTGGAGTCGTGCGTTCAGCGAGCGCAACAGCGGGTCGCTTGCCACCGGCTTGTCCAAGGTCCGCAGCACCTCCTCCAGCACGTTGGCCGTGTCACCGACGATCTGCAACGGGGCGTGGTCGGTCAGCAGGCCGGCCGCCCGCCGGATCTCCGCCTCCGCGTTGACCGCGTCACCGGACTGGAGGAGGAACCGCGCACCCCGCTGCGCCAGGAACGACTGCCAGTCGACGTCGCCCAGCCGAGCCGCCAGCTCCTCGGCCACGCCGTTGCGCTCCAGCGCCTCCGCGTACCGTCCGGCCTGGAAGTGCAGGAACGCCCGGATCGCCGCGATCCGCGCCGACAGGTGCGTCCGGTGCTCCTCGTTGTCCATCGCGGGCAGCAGGCGCTCCGCCGCGTCCAGTGCCGCAGCGCACGTGTCGCGTTCGTCGTCGGGAAGGGCCGCCGCCGACTCGACCCACGAACCCGCCGCCTCGGCCGCGTCCGGCACCTGCTCCCAGTGCCGGGCCGCCTCGGCGTAGGCCCGCGCGCCGGCCGACGCCCGGTCCAGCCGCCGCAGCACGCCGCCCAGCAGGTCGTAGGCGAGCGCCCGCCGCCACGGCTCCTCGTCCGGGATCATCGGCAGCGCGGTCTCCAGGTGTGTTCGCGCCGCCTCGTTCTCGTCGAGTCGTGAACACGCCTGCGCCAACCGGTACCGCACCGGGACCACGATGTCCTCGCGCACGTCGTGGCTCTCGATGACCCGGACCGCTTCCTCCAGCGCCTCGGCGGCCTCCACGAACCGCCCGGTCTTGAGGTAGCCGCCCGCCAGCGTGTAGCACGCGTGCGCCACGTCCTCGGGCACGCCCAGCTCGTGCCCCACGGAGATCGCCTCCCGCAGCTGTTCCAGCTGCCGGTCCTCGACCTCCAGCCGGTCGACCGACGCCACCCGCTGCCGGTGCGCCTCCGCCGTCCACGGACCGCGCGGTGTGTTGAACGCCGCCACGAACTCCTCCGCCGTGTCCAGCGCGGCGGGCAGCCCCAGCACCGTCTCGATCTTCAACCGCAGCCGCAGCGCGTCGAACCGCACGCCCGGTGTCGGCTCGCCCGCCAGCACGTCGGCGACCACCGCGGACGCCTCGTCCAGCTCGCCGATGGACGCCAGGTGCTGCGCCACGTCGCACCGCACCCGCGCGACCAGCTCCGGCACGTCCCTCTCGGCCAGCACGAGCGCCTCGCGCACCAGCTCGCCCCGCTCGTCGGACGCGTCCACCTCGCCCAGCAGGTCAACCACCACGAGCCGGGTCAGCACCCGGGTGTACGGGGTGCCCGCGCGGTCCGCCTCCGCCACGCACTCCCGCGCCTCCACCAGCGCCGCCTCCAGGCCCACGTGCTCGGCCCGCATCGCCGCGCCCCGGCTGCGGTACCGGTTGGCGAAGTCGTGCTCTCCCGCCGCCGCGAGCCGGGCGACCGCCGCGTCCAGCTCGGTCATGGCGGCCTCGTGCTCCTCGTGCACGGTGCTCTGCCGCGCCGCCAGCGCCCGCCGGGCCGCGACCCGCGCCGCGAGGCCCTCCGGCAGCAGCGGGTCGAGGTCGCGCGGCAGCGACCGCAGCAACCGCATGCCGGTGATGAAGTCGCCGTGGTCGAAGGCGTGGTTCATCGCCTGCGCCAGCTCGACCGGGTCGGCGACCGGGGCCGGCTCCTCCTCCGGCGCGGGCGCGACCTCCGTCCGCAACGGCACCGCCAGCGGCACGTGCGGTGTGTCGGCCGACGCCAGCTTCGCGCGGATGCGGCGGCTCACCGCGTCCGTCCCGTTGCGCCGGTCGAACCGCTCCGCGATCTCGAGGGCCTTCTCCTCCAGCAGCTCCCGGAGCTGGGGCGCGCTGTAGACCTCCATCTGCCCGTCGCGCGGCACGACGAAGTCCTGCGGCTTGCCCACCCGGCCCAGCAGCACCGCCGCGCCCGCCGCGAAGTGCATCTCCTGGGACGGCGACGGCGAGTGGTGCACCCGGTGCACCTGCCGCTGCAACAGCTCGATCCCGCGCTGGACGTTGCCCGATGTCGCGCAGAACACCAGGTGGTCGTCCACGTAGCCGCCGTACTGGTCGTCACGCACCAGCCGGTGGGCGACCACGTGCGCCTGCCGTGCCCGGTCCAGGTCGCCCAGCGCCACGAACGCCGGTGTCAGCGTGGTCAGGATGCCCTGCGGCTGGGTGGCGCAGCCGGTGTCCTTCTCCAA
The DNA here is from genome assembly GCF_037401995.1 of Saccharothrix sp. CCNWYY140. NCBI lineage: Bacteria > Bacillati > Actinomycetota > Actinomycetes > Pseudonocardiales > Pseudonocardiaceae > Saccharothrix > Saccharothrix sp. CCNWYY140. Next base: position 24,267 of record NZ_JBBEGC010000010.1, on the reverse strand, counting down.
CTGGTGTTCGGCGTGCGCGACCGCCTCCGCGTACCGGCCCTGCCGGATCAGGTGCCCGGCCTGGTCCTCGACGACGCACGCCTCGCAGTCGCTCATCGGACCCCGGTCCATCGCCAGGTAGCGCGCGAAGTAGTTGCGGTAGCCGTCCTCGTTGCCGATGTGCTCGGCCAGCTGCGCCTGCGCCCCGTACACCGGCTGCATCGAGTACCCGTGGGACTGGTACCGCTCGCCGAGCTGCGTGATCACCGACCGGACCTGCTCCAGGGTGAACCGGGGGTCGGCCATCAGCCCGCTGACGATCCACTTGTGCGCCCAGTCGAAGCTGTGCGTCTCCCACTCGTCGAACGCCGTGGGGTCGCGCTTCTCCGCCGCGCCGCACCACGCGAACGGCGCGAGCATCAGGTCGTAGCGACCCAGGTCGTAGGCGGACCGGATCAGTGCGATCCGGCAGCTCACGCCGAGCGGCAGGTGGTCGACGGCGTCCGCGGTGCGCGCGGCGCGTTCCAGCGCCTCGTGCCGCGCCATGCCCTCGGGCATGTGGTACGCCTCGACGAACTGCTGTTCGGCGGCGGTCTTCTCCTCGCTCACGATTGCCCTCCGACAGCGCGGTCCAGCAGTTCCAGGAAAGAGCGGTTGAGCGCGGCCGTGTCCTTGGGGCGCATCGGCCGGCGCGCTTGCAGCAACGCGTGCACGTACAAGGACTCGACGGTCAGCTCCACCAGTGCCGAGTCGTTGAGCCCCGCCAACCGCCGCACCAGCGGGTTGCGCACGTTGAGCACGAGCCGCTGGGCCGCGTCGGACTGCTCCGACACCAGGCTGCCCAGCAGTTCCGCCCACAGCGGGTCGGCCTGCTCGCCGACCTGCTCGACATCGCGCCGGCGCTCGCCCTCCACGTTGGTGACCAGCAGGGCGGGCAGCGACGCCGGGTCGAAGTCGCGCGGCACGGCCTCGCAGTCGTGCCGCTCCAGCACCTCCTTGGCCAGCGCCAACCGGTCGCGCAGCGCCCGCTCCAGCTCCGGCTCAGGGTCGCCCAGCGCGGCCAGCACCTCGGTCGGCGCGACCCGCCGCGCCGCCGCCGGACCGTCCAGCGCCACCAGCCGGTCCATGATCTCCACGTCGTAGGCGTAACCCGCGTTGAGCAGGCCCATGCCCTGCGCGTGGGCGACCGGCGCGAGCTGGCGGAACTCGTCCACGTCCGGCACGTACGCGATCGAGCCGTGCTTGCGCTTGAACTGGCGCAGCGACTGCCCGCCGTCGGTGGTCTCGAACGGCAGCCACCGCTCCACCAGCCGCAGCATCTCGTCGTCCACCCGCGCCAGCGACTTGATGCCCAGGTGGTGGGCGTCGAGCAGCGCCGCCGTGCGGTCCGGGTCGGTCGCGTCCAGCCGCACCAGCCAGTCGCGGACCTGCCGGCCCAGCTCCTCGCGCACCGCGAGCAGCGTCTCGTCCTGGTAGAGCGCCTCGCGGCTGGCCGTGGGCCGCAGCGACGACGAGTCGACCACGCACCGCACGAAGTACGCCCACTCCGGCAGCAGACCCTCGATGGCGTCGCCGACCAGCATCCGCTTCAGGTACACGCGGTGCGACTGGCGCGCGCCGGGGTGGACCCCGCCGGGCAGCACGTACGCCACACCGGTCAGGCCCACGGTCGGCACCTCGACCGGGATCGCGTCGAACGGCCGCACGCCCAGCACCTTCGCGCCGTACTCCAGCGCGTCGTCCAGCCACGGCAGCCGCTCGGCGGTGAGCACCTCGCCGCTCACGCTCACCTTCACCGGCAGCAGCTCGCCGTACTCGGTGACCAGCGCCTTCACCACGTCGTGCTCCAGCCAGTGCTCCGAGTCCCGGTTGGGCACCAGCTCGATCGTGGTCCCGATCTCGGCGCGGGCTGTCTCGTCGACCTCGACCTCGTAGTTGCCGGCCGCGTCGGCTGTCCACCGCACCGCCGGGCCGCCCTTGGCCGACCGGGACACCAGTCGGATCCGCTCGGCGACCAGGAACGCGGACAGCAGACCCACGCCGAACTGGCCGAGGAAGCCCTGGCGGGCGAACCCCAGCTCGTCCCGCTTGGACGTGCGGCCCAGTGTCGAGAGCAGGTCGTGGACCTCGCGCTCGGTCAGGCCGATGCCCGTGTCGGAGATGCGGAGGGTGCCGCCCGTGCCGGAGTCGATCGGCTCGATCACCACCTCGCCCGGCGCGTCCGGCTGGAGCGCTCGGCGGGCGGTGATCGCGTCCACCGCGTTCTGGAGCAGCTCGCGCGCGTACACGCGGGGACTGCTGTACAGGTGGTGGCTGAGCAGGTCGATGATCCCGCGCAGGTCGACACCGAAGGTGTGTGCCATGAGAGTGCGATCCACCTCGGGTCAGGTCACGTAGGACGGTCGATTCTAGGTGCGCCACGGTGGCGGCGGACCCGGTTTTCGGCGCTTCGCCCGCCGGGCCGGCGGCTCACTCGAAGATCAGTGTGCACGAGGGGTACGACAATTCCGCGCGGCCGACCTGCCGGGGTCACGGCGCAGTCACGGCCGCGGTGGATCCGGCCCCACCCCGATCACCTAGGATCGACCCGCCGCTCCGTGCCCTTCGCGGGGTGGTTTCCACACGCGGCACGCGACGGGAGCTGTCCACCAACCATGTCCGGAGCCAACGACCCGTACGACCCCAAGCAGGTCGCGGCGCTCTCACCGGAGGCGCTCGACACGGCGGTGGAGCAGGCGCGGGAGGCCTTCGCGAAGGCGGCCGACCTCGACGAGCTGGCCGCCGTGAAGCCGAGCCACCTGGGTGACCGCTCGCCCGTCCTGCTGGCCAGGCGGGAGATCGGCGCGCTGCCGCCGGCCGCCAAGGCCGAGGCGGGCAAGCGGGTGAACGAGGCGCAGAACGCGGTCAAGCACGCGTTCGAGGAGCGCCGCGCCGTGCTCCAGGCCGAGCGCGACGAGCGGGTCCTGCGCGAGGAGTCGGTCGACGTCACGCTGCCGTGGGACCGGGTCCCGCGCGGCGCGCGCCACCCCATCAGCACGCTCGCCGAGCGCATCGCCGACGTGTTCGTCGCGATGGGCTACGAGGTCGCCGAGGGCCCCGAGCTGGAAACCGAGTGGTTCAACTTCGACGCGTTGAACTTCGGCAAGGACCACCCGGCCCGCTCCATGCAGGACACCTTCTACGTGGCACCCGAGGGCTCCGGCCTGGTGCTGCGCACGCACACCAGCCCCGTGCAGGCCCGCACGCTGCTGGACCGCGAGCTGCCGGTGTACGTGGTGTGCCCGGGTCGGACGTTCCGCACCGACGAGCTCGACGCCACCCACACCCCGGTGTTCCACCAGGTCGAGGGCTTGGCCGTGGACAAGGGCCTGACGATGGCGCACCTGAAGGGCACGCTCGACGCGTTCGCCCGCGCCATGTTCGGCGAGGACTCCAAGACCCGCCTGCGGCCCAGCTTCTTCCCCTTCACCGAGCCGTCCGCCGAGGTGGACGTGTGGTTCCCGGAGAAGAAGGGCGGCCCCGGCTGGGTCGAGTGGGGCGGCTGCGGCATGGTCAACCCGAACGTCCTGCGCAACTGCGGTGTCGACCCGGAGGTGTACTCGGGGTTCGCGTTCGGCATGGGCCTGGAGCGCACGCTCCAGTTCCGCAACGGCCTGCCCGACATGCGCGACATGGTCGAAGGCGATGTCCGCTTCACCCAGCCCTTCGGAACGGAGGCATGACCGGTGCGTATCCCGGTTACCTGGCTGGTCGAGAACCTCGAGTTCCCGGAGACCCCGACGCCCGAGCAGCTCGCCGAGGCGTTCGTGCGGATCGGTCTCGAGGTCGAGGACGTCCACCAGCTCGGTCCCGTCACCGGTCCGCTCGTCGCGGGCCGGGTGGTGGAGATCAAGGAGCTCACCGAGTTCAAGAAGCCCATCCGGTACTGCCAGGTCGAGGTCGGTCCGGACCAGGTCAACGGCATCGTCTGCGGCGCGTCGAACTTCGTCGAGGGCGACACGGTCGTCGTGGCGCTGCCCGGCGCGGTGCTGCCCGGTGACTTCGCGATCACCCCGCGCAAGACCTACGGCCACGTCAGCGAGGGCATGATCTGCTCGGCCCGCGAGCTGGGCCTGGGCGACGACCACGCGGGCATCCTGGTGCTGCCCAGCGGCACCGCGCAGCCCGGTGACGACGCCATCGAGCTGCTGGGCCTTAACGACACGGTCATCGAGGTCGCGCCCACGCCCGACCGCGGCTACGCGTTCTCCGTGCGCGGCTTGGCCCGCGAGATCGCCTGCGCGTTCGACGTGCCGTTCGGCGACCCCGGCCTGGCCGAGGTGCCCGAGGGCGAGGGCGACGTGCTGCCGGTGCGGATCGAGGACGTCTCGGCGTGCTCGCGGTTCGTGGCCCGCCGGGTGACCGGGGTGGACCCGACCGCGCCGACCCCGTGGTGGATGCGGCGGCGGCTGATGCTGGCCGGGATCCGGTCCATCTCGCTGCCGGTCGACGTCACCAACTACGTGATGCTGGAGCTCGGCCAGCCGCTGCACGCGTTCGACGGCGCGGCCGTCCAGGGCGGCCTGGTCGTGCGGCGCGCAGTGGCGGGGGAGAAGCTCACCACGCTGGACGAGCAGGTCAGGGCGCTGGACCCGGACGACATCGTGATCGCCGACGACAGCGGCGTGGTGTCGCTGGCCGGCGTCATGGGCGGCGCGTCCACCGAGGTCCGCGACACCAGCACGGACATCCTGCTGGAGGCGGCGAACTGGGACCCGGCGTCCATCGCGCGCACCGTGCGGCGGCACAAGCTGCCGTCGGAGGCCGCCAAGCGGTTCGAGCGGACCGTGGACCCGGCGCTGGCCCCGGTGGCCTTGGAGCGCGCGGCGCGGCTTCTGCACATGTTCGCCGAAGGCAGCATCAAGCCGGGCCGCACGGACGTGGGCGCTCCGGTGCTGCCCGGTCCGGTGACCATGCCGATCGACCTGCCCGACCGGGTGGCCGGCGTGCGCTACGCGCGCGGCGTGACGGCGCGGCGGCTGGGCCAGATCGGCTGCCAGGTCGAGGTCTCGACCGGTGACGACGGATCGACCCTGGTCACGGCGGTGCCGCCGACGTGGCGCGCCGACCTCACCCAGCCCGCCGACCTGGTGGAGGAGGTGCTGCGGCTGGAGGGGTACGACACGATCCCGTCCACGCTGCCGCCCGCCCCGGCCGGTCGCGGCCTGACCGAGCAGCAGCGGCGTCGCCGGACGGTGTCGCGCGCCCTGGCCGAGAACGGGTTCGTCGAGGTCAAGCCGTTCCCGTTCATCGCGCCCTCGGTGTTCGACGCGTTCGGGCTGGCCGAGGACGACGTGCGGCGGCGGTTCGTCAGCGCGCTGAACCCGCTGGAGGCGGACAAGCACGCGCTCGCGACCACGCTGGTGCCGGGTCTGCTGGAGACCTTGCAGCGCAACCTGGCGCGCGGTGCCCGTGACGTGGCGCTGTACACGGTCGCCCAGGTGACGTTGCCGCGGACGCAGCCGGTGCCGGTGCCCGAGGTGGGCGTGGGCGAGCAGCCGTCCGACGAGCAGGTCGCGTCGCTGATCGCGTCCCTGCCGCAGCAGCCGGTGCACGTCGCGGCGGTCCTGACCGGGCTGCGCGAGCACGCCGGCTGGTGGGGCAAGGGCCGCCCGGCGGACTGGGCGGACGCGGTGCAGGCCGCGCGGCTGGTCGGTGAGGCGTACGGCGTCGAGCTGACCGTCAAGGCGTCCTCCCTGGCGCCGTGGCACCCAGGTCGGTGCGCCGAGCTGCGCGTCGGCGACTGGCCGGTGGGCCACGCGGGCGAGCTTCACCCGAAGGTGTTGGAGGCGCTGGGTCTGCCCAAGCGGACCGTGGCCTTCGAGCTGGACCTGGACGCGCTGCCGGTGGAGGACCGCCGCCCCGCGCCGGTCGTGTCGCCGTACCCGCCGGTGCTGCTGGACGTGGCCGTCGTCGTGGACGCCGCGGTGCCCGCCGCCGAGGTGGCGCGGGCGCTGACCGCCGGCGGCGGCGAGCTGCTGGAGGACCTGCGGCTGTTCGACGTGTACACGGGCGACCAGGTCGGCGACGGCAAGCGGTCGCTGGCCTACGCGCTGCGGTTCCGCGCGCCGGACCGGACGCTGACGGTCGAGGAGGCCACGGCGGCCCGGGACGCGGCCGTGGCGGAGGCGTCGACCCGCTTCGGGGCGGTGCTGAGAGGCTGACGCAGAGTTCCTGGACCCGCACCAGTGCGGGTCCAGGATTGGGCCGGTAGGGTGAACCCCTCGGTCGCCGAGGTAGTGGGAACGTGCAGATCAGGCCACTCAGCGTCACCTGTCAAGGGGTCTTTGGACCTGTATTTCCGGGCCTGCTTGGTTCTTGCGCCGAGGTTGAACGTTCTCCAAGATTGGCTTCGCGGCCCGCTGGGCCGAGGGGCGAAGCGATGAACCGCCGGGCGAGTCTGGTCGCCGGTCCGACGGGGAGCTAGCGGCGAACCCACCGCCTGATGCGCAGTCGTAGTGAGGTTGCCTCATGCGTACTTTGGGACCACGGATGGAAGTCGCCGTCGCCATGACCATCCTGGGCGTCGGTGCCGCCGTGGTCGCCGCGATGCACCTCACCTGGCCCGAACCCGAACTGCCCGCGATGGCGTACGCGGTGAGCAACGGCGAGCCCGGTGTCTCCGACCTCAAGCCGTTCGAGATCAACGACGTGTCCGGCGCACCGGTCGAGCTGAGGCCCGGCGGGGTCGGGTCGCGGCTCGTGCGGCTGTCCAACCCGAACAGCGTCGACATCGTCGTGATGACGCTCCAGGCCGTGCCGGGGCAGCCGTTGGACGCGGCGCACAACCGGGTGCCGGACTGCCCGTCCGGGGTGCTGAGCGTGCGACCGATGGCCGAGCCGGTGTCCATCCCGCCGGCGGGGACGGTCGAGGTGGAGATGGTCGTGCAGATCTCCCCGGACGTGCCCGACGCCTGCCAGGACTCCGTCTTCCCGCTGACCTACTCGGGCCGCGCCACCCGCGGCTGACCTGCTGGTCATCCGCGGCCGAACCTGTGGCTGGAGCGCGTCCCCGGCCTACTCCGCGATGAGCCTGCGCACGGCTTCGGCGACGTGCGCGTAGCGCTCCTCGGCCTCCGGAAGCTCGCCCGGGAACTCCGGGTTGACCTCCGTCCACGTCGCCGCCAGGTGCAGCACCAGTCCGAGCAGCACCGCGGGCGGGAACCGCTTGGACAGCACCCCTTCCGCCTGGGCCTGGGCGATCAGTTCCACCTTGCGGCCGGTCGCCTCGACGGCCAGGGCGTTGACCTCGGACTCGCCCGGCTCCAGCCGGTGCCACACCGCCAGCCGCATGACCTCGGGGTGCACGTCGTACATCCGGGCCAGTTTCGCCGCGTACCCCGGCAGGTCGTGCACGTCGATCGGCGTCGACTCGACCACCCGCCGCACGATCGAGCCGTAGACGGCGTCGAAGAGCTGCGCCTTGCCGCCGAAGTAGTGGTAGATCTGCGCCTTGTTCGAGCTCGCCTGGGCGGCGATCCGGTCCACCCGCGCACCCGCGATGCCGTGCTCGGCGAACTCGGCGAGGGCGGCATCGAGCAGGCGCTGGCGGGTCGCGTCCGCGTCTCTGATCACGCCGGCGAGACTATCTTCTAACCGGTTAGTTGACAAACTCCGATCTTGCCGGCACTCTCCTAACCAACCAGTTGGAAAGGAAGGTGCGTCATGCTCCGCAAGGACCCGTTGATCGCCTGGCGTCCCGCGCTCACCGCGGCGGCGTTCCAGGTCGCGTTCCCCGTCGTGCACCGGCTCCGGTACGCGTCGCCCGAACTCCAGTTCGCCACGAGGAAGGTGGCCAGACCTGCCACGGTCCGCATCCCGACGCGCCACGGCGAGGTCCGAGCCCTGGTGTACGCGCCACCCGATCCGGTCGACCGCCCGCCCGTGCACCTGGTCGCCCACGACGGGGCGTTCATCGCGCGCGTGCCCGAGCAGGAGGACAACGTGGCGCGGTTCCTGGCCTCCGAGGTGGGGGCGTACGTCGTGGTGCCCGACTACTCGACCGCGCCCACAGTCCGGTTCCCGGTCGCGGAGGACGAGCTGTTCGACGTGTACCGGTGGATGCGATCGGCCACATACGGGTGGGACGGCGCCCGCATCTCGGTGGGCGGGGCCGGCACCGGCGGCAAGCTGGCGGTCAACGTGGCGTTGCGCGCGGCCGAGGCCCGAATACGGCTGCCGGTGGCGCTGACGGTCGAGTTCGGCGCCGTCGACCTGAGCCGCCCGGATTCCAGCCGCACGTCGATGCTGGAGAAACCGGTGGTGCGCAGGTCCCTCATGTCCCTGGTCCGCCGCACGTACTTCGCGGGTGTCGACCCGGAGCACCCGCACGCCTCACCGATCCGCCACCCGAACCTGGCGGACCTGCCGCCGACCCTGGTGCTGACCGCCCAGCACGACACGCTGCGAGAGGAGATGAGCGACTTCGCCAAGATCCTGGAAGCCGAGGCCGTACCTGTGACCTACCGCGAGTTCGAGGGTGTCGACCACGGCTTCACCCACAGGAGGCCGGTGGAGGTGGCCCGAGAGGCGATCACCCTGATAGCCGACCACCTGCGCACCGCCTACACGCCGAGCCCCTACCCGCCGACCGAACCCCCGACACCCGCCCTCCGCCGGAACAGCCTGGGGATGCTCGACTGACCACCTCGCACCACTCGAGCACCCAGGCAGGCCGCGCCATGCACCGTCTGGGGCCGACCCCGGCTGCGATAGGCCCCGGCCGCCTTCCGCACCGCGCGGCCCCTCCACACCGCGCGGCAGCCTCCCGCAACCCGCCGCCACCCGTCCAACCCGCAACCCGTCCAACCTGCCATCCGTCGCAGCCCAGTCGCTACGTGGCGCTTGCCGCCGTCACAGGTGCTTCGTGGCTTCCCGTCTAGAGAGAGGAGAGAGGTCCGGGTGCGCGTCCACGAACGCGCGCACCCATCCGGGGTCCACTCGGGCGTACTGGCGCAGCGCCCAGCCGATGCCCTTGCGCAGGAAGAAGTCCGGGTCCGCGATGTTCGCCTCGATCGCGTCCTGGAGCAGGTCGAGGTCGGTCTCGCCCTTCGACCCCAGCTGGCAGATCACCGACACCCGCCGCCGCCAGCGGTCCGGGTCGGTCATCCAGGTGCGCACCACCGGTTCGACGTCGTCGGGGTGCGCGCGCAGCAGGGGGCCGATGCGGCGGGACGCGATCTCGTCCACGTAGTCCCACCACGCGCCGGTCACGACCAGTTCGTCGTACACCGGCAACATGGTCGGGTCCTGCCACTTGGGGTACCGGCCCAGCAGGTCCAGCGCCAGGTACCGCTCCTCGCGGTACGTGGCACCGCGCCACAGCTCCAGCACCGTGTCCACCCACTCGTCACGGGAGGTGAATGGGAACTTGCCGAACAGCGATCGCGCCAGTGCGGCGCGCTCGGGCTTCGGCACACCGAGGAACGGCATCTCGGACTTCATGTACCGCTGCATCTCCGGTGCCTTCGCCGGGTCGGCAGCCGATTTCAGTCCTTCGTGGATTGCCGCGACGAGTCCGCTCACGCGACCACCGTAGAGCGGCTCGATGTGACACGCTTCGGTCATGAGCGAGTTCGACTACGACCTGCTGGTCATCGGCTCTGGCCCCGGAGGGCAGAAGGCGGCCATCGCGGGCGCGAAGCTCGGCAAGCGGGTCGCGATCGTGGACAAGGCGGACATGGTCGGCGGTGTCTGCGCGAACACCGGCACGATCCCGTCGAAGACCATGCGGGAAGCGGTGATGTTCCTGACCGGCATGAGTCAGCGCGAGCTGTACGGCGCGGACTACCGGGTCAAGAAGGACATCACGATCTCGGACCTGCTCGCCCGGACCCAGCACGTCATCGGGCGGGAGGTCCAGGTCGTGCGGGCCCAGCTGCACCGCAACCAGGTCGACCTGCTCACCGGCACGGCCCGGTTCGTCGACCCGCACACCGTCGCGGTGCAGGGCGTGCACCGGGGCGAGCACCACACGGTCTCGGCGGACAAGATCGTGATCGCCACCGGCACCCGCCCGGCCCGGCCGGCGCAGGTCGACTTCGACGAGGAGCGCGTCCTCGACTCGGACGAGGTGCTCGCGCTGGAGGAGATCCCGTCGTCGATGGTCGTGGTCGGGGCCGGGGTGATCGGCATCGAGTACGCCTCGATGTTCGCCGCCCTGGGCAGCCGGGTGACGGTCGTCGAACAGCGGGAGCGCATGCTGGACTTCTGCGACCCGGAGATCGTGGAGTCGCTGAAGTTCCACCTGCGCGACCTGGCGGTCACGTTCCGGTTCGGGGAGAAGGTGGTCAACGTCGCCGTGTCCGAGCAGGGCACCGTGACCACGCTCGCGAGCGGCAAGCGCATCCCGGCGGCGGCCGTCATGTACTCGGCGGGCCGCCAGGGCGCGACCGAGGAGCTGAACCTGGCCGCCGCCGGCCTGGAAGCCGACCAGCGCGGCCGGCTGACGGTGGACGAGCACTACCGCACGCCGGTGGAGCACGTCTACGCGGTGGGCGACGTGATCGGCTTCCCGGCGCTGGCCGCGACGTCGATGGACCAGGGGCGGCTGGCGGCGTACCACGCGTTCGGCGAGACGGTGAACGAGCTGTCCGCGTTGCAGCCGATCGGGATCTACACGATCCCGGAGATCTCGTACTGCGGTGCCACCGAGGCCGAGCTGACGGCGTCGGCGACCCCGTACGAGGTCGGCCTGGCCCGCTACCGGGAGCTGGCCCGCGGCCAGATCGTCGGCGACGCCTACGGGATGCTGAAGCTGCTCGTGTCCACAGTGGACCGCAAGCTGCTCGGCGTGCACCTGTTCGGCACGGGCGCGACCGACCTCGTCCACATCGGACAGGCGGTCATGGCGTGCGGCGGCACGGTGGACTACCTGGTGGACACCGTCTTCAACTACCCGACCCTGTCCGAGGCGTACAAGGTGGCGGCCCTGGACGCGACCAACAAGATCCGAGCCCTCGACCGCTTCGGCATCTGAGACGGGGGCCGACCGGCGGGCGAAGTCGGCTGGCTGGGGGGCGGGCTCAGGCTCGTAGGCGGGGCTCAGGCCGGGAGGCGGTCGAGGAAGGTGGCCAGCAAGGGGGCGATCTCGGTGGCGTGTTCCTCCAGGGCGAAGTGGCCGGTGTCGAAGAGGTGCAGTTCGGCGTCCGGCACGTCGCGGAGGTAGGCCTTCGCCCCGTCCTCGGTGAAGATGCCGTCGCCGCGGCCCCAGACGACCAGGGTCGGTGGCTGCCGGGTGCGCAGCCATTCCTGCCAGCGCGGGTACAGGGCGACGTTCGTGTGGTAGTCCAGCGCGAGGTCGACCTGGATCTCCGTGCGGCCCGGCTGGTCGAGGAAGTGCTGGTCCAGGGTCCAGGCGTCGGGGTCGACCAGGGTCGGGTCGGTGGTGCCGTCCTCGTACTGCGACCTGGTGAAGGCGAGGGTCATCAGGCCGCGCGCCATGTCCCGGTCGCGGTTGGCGACGAAGCCCTGGGCGGCCTCGGACAGGCCCTCGGTGTAGGCGTTGGCGTTCTGCACGACCAGGCCGGTGATCCACTCCGGGTGCCGGGTCGCCAGGCGGAAGCCGACCGGGCCGCCGAAGTCGAACGCGTACAGGGCGAACCGGGTCAGGCCGATCGCCCGCACGAAACCCTCGACCACGTCGGCGAGTCGCTCGAACGTGTGGTGGTCGAGGTCGTCGCTGTGGCCGAAGCCCGGGTAGTCGGGTGCGACGAGGTGGTAGCGGGTCCCGAGCGAGTCCATCAGGCGGCGGAACTGGTGGGAAGCGCTCGGGAAACCGTGCAGCAGCAGGACCGTGGGCGCGTCCGCCGGGCCGGTCTCCCGGTAGAAGACCTGGACGCCGTCGACCTCGACACGGCGGTGGAAGACCTTGGGGAGCAGCATGGTGCCCACGTTATCTAACGGTTGGAGGCGTTAGCAACCATTAGATTGGTGACGAGGTGCAGTCGGGCGTCGTCGACGTCCCGCAGCGGTGGGACGAGGAGGGTCGGGAGGCCGACGTTCACGCCGGCGCCGTCGTGCGTGGCCCGGTCGCCGACCATGAGCGTCTCCTCGGGGGACGTGCCGAGTTCGTCGAGCGCGATCCGGAAGATCGTCGGGTCCGGCTTCACCACGCCGTGCTCGAAGGACAACACGAACGAGTCGACCGGGAGGCCGTCGAAGGCGGGGCGGATGTCGAAGTGGATGTCGCTGAGCACGCCGATGCGGATCCCGTTGTCGTGCAAGGTGTTCAGCGTGGCTGCGGCGTCCACCGCGAACGGGTTGAACGCGGGGTCCGACTCGACTTCGTACAGGGTGTCGGCCAAGTCGTCGTCCAGGCCGGCGTCGGCGAAGGCGTCGTAGTAGGTCTCGCGGTGGAGGGTGGCGTCGGCGTCGACGCCGGGTGCGTCGAGGCGGGAGACGTCGATCGCCGCGATGACGTCGGGTGCGGTGGAGGTGTCGCGGCCGAGGCGGCGCGGTGCCTCGGTGACCCAGCCGCGGAAGGTGGGCGTGAGCACGAGGGTGCCCCGCCAGTCGAAGATCACTGCCCTCATGAGCGCCAAGGTAGCCGCGGGTGCCGGGCCGTCGTGTTGAGCGAGGTGGCGGCGGGAGGCGGTGGCGCGAGCTGTCGTGATGGGCGAGGGTGGTGCGGGGCGTTGCGGTGAGGGGTGTTGCGGTGGGGGTGGGTGACGAAGGTCGCGGGACCCATCGGGAAAGCGTATTTGAGTGACTTTGCACGAGCGTGCATACTTATCCGCATGACGGTACGGATCGCGGTCGCGGGGGCGAGTGGGTACGCCGGGGGTGAGCTGTTGCGGCTCCTGCTCGGGCACCCGGAGGTGGAGATCGGCGCGCTCACGGCCGGTGGCAACGCGGGTACCCCGCTGCTGGCCCACCAACCGCACCTGCTGCCGCTCGGCGACCGCGTGCTCGGCGAGACCACCGTCGAGAACCTCGCCGGCCACGACGTCGTCTTCCTCGCCCTGCCCCACGGCCACTCCGCCGAGATCGCCGCGCAACTGGGCGACGACACCCTGGTCATCGACTGCGGCGCCGACCACCGGCTGACCGACGCCGAGGCCTGGACCCGCTGGTACGGCGGCACCCACGCCGGCTCCTGGCCCTACGGCCTGCCCGAGCTGCCCGGTCAGCGCGACCAGCTGAAGAACGCCAAGCGCGTCGCCGTTCCCGGCTGCTACCCGACCGTGTCCTCGCTGGCCCTCGCCCCCGCGGTCGGGCTGATCGAGCCCGAGGTGACGGTGGTCGCCGTGTCCGGCACGTCCGGCGCGGGCAAGTCGCTCAAGCCGAACCTGCTGGGCTCGGAGGTGATGGGGTCGCTGTCCGCGTACGGTGTCGGCGGCACCCACCGGCACACCCCGGAGATCACCCAGAACCTGTCCAAGGTCGCCGGCCGCGAGATCAAGGTGTCCTTCACGCCGGTCCTCGCGCCGCTGCCCCGGGGCATCCTGGCGACCTGCACCGCGACGCTGACCAGCGACGACGACGTGCGCTCGGTCTACGAGAAGGCCTACGCCGACGAGCCGTTCGTGCACCTGCTGCCGGAAGGCCACTGGCCGACCACGGGCGCGGTGCTCGGCTCGAACGCCGTTCAGCTCCAGGTCACCGTCGACCGCGACCTGAACCGACTGGTCGTGGTCGCCGCCGTCGACAACCTGGCGAAGGGCACCGCGGGCGCCGCGGTGCAGTGCATGAACCTGGCACTCGGCCTGCCGGAGACCACCGGCCTGTCCACCGTGGGAGTGGCACCGTGAACAACCCCGTCCGTGACAAGGGCGTCACCGGCCCCAAGGGCTTCAAGGCCGCGGGAGTCGCCGCGGGCATCAAGGAGTCCGGCGCGCTGGACCTGGCGCTGGTGGTCAACGAGGGTCCCGGCCAGGCCGCGGCGGGCGTGTTCACGACCAACCAGGTCAAGGCCGCCCCCGTGCTGTGGTCGCAGCAGGTGCTCAAGGAGCGCAAGCTCAACGCCGTCGTGCTCAACTCCGGCGGCGCGAACGCGTGCACCGGTCCCGAGGGCTTCCAGGACACCCACGCCACCGCCGAGAAGGTGGCCGAGGTGCTGGGCGTCGGCGCGATCGAGGTCGCCGTCTGCTCCACGGGCCTGATCGGCGAGCGCCTGCCGATGGACAACCTCAAGGCCGGCATCGAGGTCGCCGCCAAGGAGCTGGACACCACCACCGAGGCGGGCCTGAACGCCGCCACGGCCGTGATGACCACCGACACCCGGCCCAAGCAGTCCTTCGCCGCCCACCCGGACGGCTGGTCGGTCGGCGGCTTCGTCAAAGGCGCCGGGATGCTCGCCCCGAACATGGCCACCATGCTCAGCGTCATCACCACCGACGCGGTGATCGACGGCGAGGCCCTCGACGCGGCCCTCCGCGCCACCACCGCCCGGACCTACGACCGGCTCGACGTCGACGGCGGCACGTCCACCAACGACACCGTCCTGGTCCTGGCCTCCGGCGCGTCCGGCGTCACACCCAGCGCCGAGGACTTCCAGGCCCTGCTCACGGTGGTCGCGGGCGACCTGGTCAAGCAGCTCCAGGGCGACGCCGAGGGCGTCACCAAGGAGATCGCGATCACCGTCAACGGCGCGGTCTCCGAGGCCGAGGCGGTCGAGATCGCGAAGACGGTCGCCGAGGACAACCTGGTCAAGACCGCCCTGTTCGGCTCCGACCCGAACTGGGGCCGCATCGCGATGGCCGTCGGCCGCTCCCGCGCCACCGTCGACCAGCACAAACTGGGCATCACGATCAACGGCGTCACCCTGTTCACCGACGGCCACAAGGCCGCCGACCGCAGCGAGGCCGACCTGTCCGGCCGGGACGTCGAGATCGTGGTGGACCTGAACCTGGGCGACGGCACCGCGACCGTCCTGACCACGGACCTGTCCCACGCCTACGTCGAAGAGAACAGCGCCTACAGCTCATGAACGCGCGCGAGAAGGCCGAGGTCCTGATCGAGGCGCTGCCCTGGTTGCAGCGCTTCCGGGGCGCGATCGTGGTCGTCAAGTACGGCGGCAACGCGATGGTGGACGACGAGCTGAAGCGCGCGTTCGCCCAGGACATGGTGTTCCTCAAGCTCGCCGGCCTGCACCCGGTCGTGGTGCACGGCGGTGGTCCGCAGATCGCGGCCATGCTCAAGCGGCTGGGCATCGAGAGCGAGTTCCGCGGCGGCCTGCGCGTGACCACGCCCGAGGCGATGGACGTCGTGCGCATGGTCCTGGTCGGGCAGGTGCAGCGCGAGCTGGTCGGCCTGATCAACGAGCACGGCCCGTACGCGGTGGGCCTGTCCGGCGAGGACGCCCACCTGCTCACCGCCGCCCGCCGCCCCGCGATCATCGACGGCGAGCCGGTGGACATCGGACTGGTCGGCGACATCGTGGACGTCAACCCGGACGCGGTGCTGGACATCGTGAACGCCGGCCGCATCCCGGTCGTCTCCACGGTCGCCCCGGACGCGGACGGCGTGGTGCACAACGTCAACGCCGACACCGCCGCCGGCGCGGTCGCCGTGGCGCTCAAGGCCGAGAAGCTCGTGGTCCTCACCGACGTGGAGGGCCTCTACGCGGACTGGCCGGACAAGAACTCGCTGCTGCACCAGATCCGCTCGTCCGAGCTGGAGAAACTCCTTCCGGACCTGGACAGCG
This sequence comes from Saccharothrix sp. CCNWYY140, assembly GCF_037401995.1. Lineage (NCBI taxonomy): Bacteria > Bacillati > Actinomycetota > Actinomycetes > Pseudonocardiales > Pseudonocardiaceae > Saccharothrix > Saccharothrix sp. CCNWYY140. The sequence continues at coordinate 8,603 of NZ_JBBEGC010000010.1, read as the reverse complement.
GCATGGTGCCCAAGATGGAGGCCTGCCTGCGCGCGGTGCGCGGTGGCGTGCCCGAGGCGCACGTCATCGACGGACGGTTGGCGCACTCGGTGTTGTTGGAGGTCTTCACGTCCGAGGGTGTCGGCACGATGGTGACCGCCGACGGAGTCGGCAATTCGACAGGGGTGGACGAGAGTGACTGACCAGCAGCGGTGGCAAGCCGCGATGATGAACAACTACGGCACGCCTGGTCTCACCCTCGAACGAGGCGAAGGCGCCTACGTCTGGGACACCGACGGCAACCGCTACCTGGACCTGCTGTCCGGCATCGCGGTCAACGCCCTGGGCCACGCGCACCCGGCGATCATCGCCGCCGTGACCGAGCAGATCGGCAAGCTCGGCCACAGCTCGAACCTCTACATCAACGAGCCCGCGCTCAAGCTCGCCGAACGCCTGCTGGACCTGACCGGCCAGGACGGCGACGGCCGCGTGCTGTTCGTCAACTCCGGCGCCGAGGCCAACGAGGCCGCGTTCAAGCTGTCCCGCCGCACCGGCCGCACCAAGGTCGTCGCCACCGAGGGCGGGTTCCACGGCCGCACGATGGGCGCGCTCGCCCTGACCGGCCAACCCGCCAAGCGCGGCCCGTTCGAACCGCTGGTCCCGGGCGTCGTGCACATCCCGTTCGGCGACGTGGCCGCGTTGGAAGCCGCGATCGACGACGAGACCGCCGCGTTCGTCCTGGAGCCGATCCAGGGCGAGCAGGGCGTGGTGGTGCCGCCGGAGGGCTACCTCCAGGCCGCCCGCGCCATCACCGCCCGGCACGGCGCGCTGCTGGTGCTGGACGAGGTGCAGACCGGCATCGGCCGCGTCGGCTCCTGGTTCGCCTTCCAGCGGTTCGGCATCGTCCCGGACGTCATGACCCTGGCCAAGGGCCTGGGCGGTGGCCTGCCGCTGGGCGCGTGCATCGCCTTCGGCGCGGCCAAGGACCTGTTCCAGCCCGGCCACCACGGCACCACGTTCGGCGGCAACCCGGTGTGCTGCGCGGCAGCCCTGGCCGTCCTGGACACCATCGCCGCCGAAGGCCTGCTGGAGCACTCCGCCGCCGTCGGCAAGGAGATCGCCGCCGGCGTGGAGGCCCTGGGCCACCCGCTCATCTCCGGTGTGCGGGGAGCCGGCCTGCTGCTCGGGATCACGCTGCGCGAGGCGGTCTCGGCGAAGATCGCGGCTGCCGCGCAGCAGGCCGGCTATCTGATCAACCCCATCCAGCCCGACGTGATCCGCCTCGCGCCGCCGCTGGTGCTCGACGAGTCCGACGCGCACCGCCTGGTGGCCGACCTCCCGTCCTTCCTGCCGCCGAGCGAGGAGTCCTGATGGTCCGGCACTTCCTGCGTGACGACGACCTGAGCCCCGCCGAGCAGACCGAGGTCCTCGACCTGGCCGACACCTACAAGGCCGACCGGCTGGGCGCGAAGCCGCTGGCCGGGCCGAAGTCGGTCGCGGTGATCTTCGAGAAGAACTCGACCCGCACCCGGCTGTCCTTCGAGGTCGGCATCGCCCAGCTGGGCGGCAACCCGGTCATCATCGACGGCCGCTCGATGCAGCTGGGCCGCGAGGAGACCATCGAGGACACCTCCCGCATCCTGTCCGGCTACGTGGACGCGGTGGTGTGGCGGACGTTCGCGCAGAAGCGCATCGAGGCGATGGCGTCGGTGTCGCGCATCCCGGTGATCAACGCGCTGACCGACGAGTTCCACCCGTGCCAGGTGCTGGCGGACCTCCAGACCATCCGGCGCGTGCACGGCAAGCTCGCCGGCCTCACCGTCACCTACCTCGGCGACGGCGCCAACAACATGTCCAACTCGATCATGCTCGGCGGCGCCACCGCCGGGATGCACGTCCGGGTCGCCGCGCCGGCCGGGTTCCAGCCCGAGCAGTGGGCGTTGGACGACGCCCGCAAGCGCGCCGCCGAGACCGGCGGGTCCGTCGAGGTGGTCATCGACCCGCGCAAGGCCGTCGAGGGCGCGGACGTGCTGGTCACCGACACGTGGACGTCGATGGGCCAGGAGAACGACGGCCGCGACCGCGTCGGCCCGTTCCGCCCGTACCAGGTCAACGCGGCGCTGGTCGCGTCCACCGGCGTGAAGACGACCGTGCTGCACTGCCTGCCCGCGCACCGCGGCTGGGAGATCACCGACGAGGTGCTCGACGGCCCGGACAGCGCGATCTGGGACGAGGCGGAGAACCGCCTGCACGCCCAGAAGGCCCTGCTGGTGTGGCTGCTGGAGAACAGCTCGTGACCCGAACCGCGCGGCAGGCCCGCATAGTCGAGCTGGTCAGCCAGCGAGCCATCCGCAGCCAGTCGGAGCTCGCCAAGACCCTCGCGATGGAAGGCATCGACGTCACCCAGGCCACGCTGTCCCGCGACCTGGACGAGCTGGGAGCGGTCAAGCTGCGCGGCCCCGACGGCGGCGCGCCGGTGTACGTCATCCCCGAGGACGGCAGCCCGGTGCGCGGCGTCCAGGGCGGCACGTCCCGCCTGGTCCGGGTGCTCAACGAGCTGCTGGTCTCCGCCGACTCGTCGGCCAACCTGGCCGTCCTGCGCACCCCGCCGGGCGCGGCGCAGTTCCTGGCCAGCGCCCTGGACCGGGCGGCGCTGCACGAGATCGTCGGCACCATCGCGGGCGACGACACGATCATCATCGTCGCCCGCGAGCCGCTGACCGGCGCGGACCTCGCGGCCCGCATCCTCGCGCTGGCCGCGGGCGACGACCAGGGACCCAACGGTGCCTGAACGGGTCGTCGTGGTCGGCAGGGAGACGTTCGAGACCTTCGCCGTCGCCTTGTCCGCCGCCGAGGTGGTGGTGGTCGACGTCGACGGGGTGCTGGTGGACGCGGCGGACGAGTTCGCCGACTCCTACTGCCTTCCCGCCCTGCTGGCCAACGCCGCCGAAGCGAGTGCTTCCGCACTGGCCGACCCGTTGGTGGCCAAGCACGTGGTCGCCACCGCGCGCGAGCACGGCGCGACCACCATCGCGCACAGCGGCGGCGAACGGCTCGACACCTGCCTGCACGCCCTGGCCCCCGACCTGCGGGTGATCGTGCTGGACCACGCGCCCGCCGCGTCCCGGACCGTGTGGTCGGGCAGCGCCGTCCCGCACGGCGACGACCCCCAGGAACTCCTGGTCACCTTCGACCGGGGTGTGCCGGTCGCGCTCGACGGCGAGACGGTGACCGCCGGGCAGGCGCTGCGCGAGGTCAACCTGCGCACCGGCGGCCACGGCGCGGCCACGTTGATCACCGCGCACCGCGAGCTGGAGGAGATCACCCTGGAGCGCGACCTGGTGCGCTTCAAGCGGCGGGTGGAGCGGCGCTGGGGTGAACTGGTGCACGACGGGCTGTGGTACTCGCCCCTCAAGGACGCGCTGGACACCTTCATCGAGCACACCCAGGGGGACGTGTCCGGCGAGATCCGGCTCGTGCTGCACGGCGGCCGAGCCACGACCAAAGGCATTCGCGCAGCCGTGACGGCTGGGAAACGGTGAAGAGGTAGACGTGAGTTCTCTGTGGGGTGGCCGGTTCGCGAGCGGACCGGCGGACGCGATGGCGTTGCTGTCGGCGTCCACGCACTTCGACTGGCGGCTGGCGCCCTATGACATCAAGGGCTCCCGCGCGCACGCCCGCGTGCTGCACCGCGCGGGCCTGCTGACCGAGGACGAGCGCGACCGGATGATCGCGGCGCTGGACGCGCTGGAAGCCGACGTGGCCTCCGGGGCGTTCACCCCGACCCTGGCCGACGAGGACGTGCACACCGCCCTGGAACGCGGCCTCATCGAGCGCGCCGGCCCCGAGCTGGGCGGCAAGCTGCGCGCCGGCCGGTCCCGCAACGACCAGGTCGCGACCCTGTTCCGGATGTGGCTGCGCGACGCCGCGCACCGCGTGTCCGAGGGCGTGCTGGACGTCGTGGACGCCCTGGCCGGTCAGGCCGAGGCCCACCCGACGGCGGTCATGCCCGGCCGCACGCACCTCCAGTCCGCGCAGCCCGTGCTGCTCGCCCACCACCTCCTGGCCCACGGCCAGGCCCTGCTGCGCGACATCGACCGGCTGCGCGACTGGGACAAGCGCGCCGCCGTCTCCCCGTACGGGTCGGGCGCGCTGGCGGGTTCCTCGCTGGGCCTGGACCCGGCGGCGGTCGCCGAGGACCTCGGCTTCGACGCGCCGGCGGAGAACTCCATCGACGGCACCGCGTCCCGCGACTTCGCCGCCGAGATCGCGTTCGTGCTGGCCATGATCGGCGTGAACCTGTCCCGGATCGCCGAAGAGGTCATCATCTGGACCACGGCGGAGTTCCACTTCGCCGTCCTCGACGACGCGTGGGCCACCGGCAGCTCGATCATGCCGCAGAAGAAGAACCCCGACGTCGCCGAGCTGACCCGGGGCAAGTCCGGCCGCCTGATCGGCAACCTGACCGGCCTGCTGGCGACCCTCAAGGCCCAGCCGCTGGCCTACAACCGCGATCTCCAGGAGGACAAGGAGCCCCTGTTCGACTCCGTCGAGCAGCTGGAACTCCTGCTTCCCGCGCTGGCCGGGATGATCGCCACCATGCGCTTCGACACCGCCCGCATGGCCGAGGTCGCGCCCGCCGGGTTCACCCTGGCCACCGACATCGCCGAGTGGCTCGTGCGGCAGGGCGTCCCGTTCCGCGTGGCGCACGAGGCCGCGGGGGAGTGCGTGCGCGCTGCCGAGGCCCGGGGTGTGGGCCTGGAGGACCTCACCGACGACGAGTTCGCGGGGATCTCGCCCCACCTCACGCCCGAGGTGCGTAGCGTGTTGACCGTGGAAGGTTCGATCGCGTCGCGCGACGCCCACGGCGGCACCGCGCCCGACCGGGTGGCGGAACAGCTCAAGCGGTTGCGGGACAAGGCACGCCTTGCTCGACGCGCCTAGGCAGCTCACCGAGCAGGAGCTGGCAGTCGACCCCGTCGACGCGTCCCGGCTCCTGCTCGGGTCCATCATCGAGAGCACGACCCCCGAGGGTGTCGTCGGCGTGCGCATCGTGGAGGTGGAGGCGTACCGGGGCGGCGACGACCCGGCGTCCCACTGCTACCGGGGCCGCACACCGCGCAACGAGGTCATGTTCGGCCCGGCGGGCCGGCTGTACGTGTACTTCGTCTACGGCATGCACTTCTGCGCCAACGTGGTCTCCCTGACCGACGGCGTGCCCGGCGCCGTCCTGCTGCGCGCCGGCGAGGTCGTCTACGGCGAGGACCTGGCCCAGATGCGCCGCCCGTCCGCCCGCAGCCACGCCGAACTGGCCAAGGGGCCGGCGCGGTTGACCGGCGTCCTGGGCCTGGACCGCGCGCACAACGGCATCGACCTGACCGAGCCGGACGCGTCGGTGCGACTCCTGGCGGGCGACCCGGCCACCGACATCCGCACCGGCCCGCGGGTCGGCGTGGCGGTCGCGGTGGACGTGCCGTGGCGCTTCTGGATCGACTCCCCGGCGGTCAGCACGTACCGCCGAGGCACCCGTCGCACGCGGGTGAGCTGACTCCGGGCGCTTCAGAGGTGCCCGGCGTCGTGCCGCAGCCGTGACTCCGCCACGTACCCCCGGTGCTCCTCCGCCCACCGCATCAACGCGTTGACCTGCTCCGAAGCGTCACCCCCTACGGGACGGCGACCGACAGCACCCGCGCGGTCGCCGACTTCATCCGTGGTGCGGTCGGCAAGTTGGGCGTCACCATCGGGTGACCCGGGTCAGACGGTCCCGAACACGTGCGTGCCCGGCGCGTCGGGGTCGTCGCCCGCCCAGAACTCCACCCAGTGCGACACGAACTCGCTCTTGGACAGGGTCCCGTCACCGTCGAGGTCCAGCCGGGCGAACGCCTCCTCCGTCGGCGTCTCCGACCCGGTCCACGCCCGGATCATCCACGAGTACTCCTCGGCGGAGATGCTGCCGTCGCCGTCCTCGTCCACCGCCTCGAACATGGACTCCGCCGTCGCCACCACCAGGTCCAACATGGTGCCGAGGTCGTCCACCACACCCAGCAGCTCGTCGAAGGTCACCTTGTCGTCGCGGTCCTGGTCCGACGCCGACAGCAGCGTCTCCCACCAGCCCATCATCAGCTCGCGCAACCGCGCCTCGCCGCTGTCCCCGCGGATCGCCACCCACCGGTCGGTGAGCGCCTCGAAGTCCGCCCGCTCCAGGAAACCGTCGTCGTCGGCGTCCATCGCCGTGAAGACGATGGAGCTCTTCCGCTTCTGCAAGTCGCTGGCCACCCAGCAAACCTGGCGGCCGGGCGGCCCGACGACAATTGACCAGCGGGGCGATTTTTCCTCACCCGGGTGAGCCCGCCGGTGACCGACCGTAGTGCTACCGGACGGTCCGGCGGTACCAGGCCCGGCGCTCGTCCGCCGGCAGCGCCACCCGCGTGATCAGGTTCGTCAGCAGCGCGCCGATCACCAGCCACAGGATCGCGGCGAGACCGTCGTTGAGCAGCGTCCGCAGCGCGTCGTTGGCGGGCGTGAACAGGTTGCGCAGCCCCAGCGACACACCGGCCGACCACGACTCGATGACCTGCGCGAACCCGTTGGCCGGGTTGGCGCCCGCGATCACCAGGAAGATGTGCACGGCCAGCACGATGGCGAACACCCAGCAGACCACGTCGATCACCGCGCACACCGCGCGGACGGTCCGCACCCGGCTGTCACCGCGCTCGACGACCTCTTCGTGCACGGGACGGCCGACCGGGCGCATCGCCTCGGTGGGGCGGTCGACGGAACGGGGATCGCGATCGGGGTAGGTCATCGGCCGAGTCCTCTCGAACTAGGTGTGCCCCCCGGCTCCTCAGGCACCCGCATACCCCGACGGGCACCTGCGCAAACCGCTTTGCCCTGGTAGGGGAGAATGGTCAGCCGTGAGTGAGCACATCCTCGACGAGCTGACCTGGCGCGGCCTGATCGCGCAGTCCACCGACCTCGACGCGCTGCGCGAGGATCTCGACTCGGGCCCGCTCACCCTCTATGGCGGCTTCGACCCGACCGCGCCCAGCCTGCACGCCGGCAACCTCGTCCCGCTGCTGATGCTGCGCCGCTTCCAGCGCGCCGGGCACCGGCCGATCGTCCTCGCGGGCGGGGCCACCGGCATGATCGGCGACCCGCGCGACACCGCCGAGCGCAGCCTCAACACGCTCGACACCGTCGCCGACTGGGCGCAGCGCATCCGCGGCCAGCTGGAGCGGTTCGTGGAGTTCGACGACTCGCCGACCGGCGCGATCGTGGTGAACAACCTCGACTGGACCGGCGGGGTGTCGGTGCTGGAGTTCCTGCGGGACGTCGGCAAGCACTTCTCGATCAACGTCATGCTCGCGCGCGAGACGGTCAAGCGGCGCCTCGACGGCGACGGCATGTCCTACACCGAGTTCAGCTACCTGCTCTTGCAGTCGCACGACTACCTCCAGCTCAACCGGAAGTACGACACCAGGCTCCAGGTGGGCGGCTCCGACCAGTGGGGCAACATCATCGGCGGCGTGGACCTGGTCCGGAAGGTCGACGGCAAGTCCGTGCACGCCCTGACCGCGCCCCTGGTCACCGACGCCGAGGGCCGCAAGTTCGGCAAGTCCACCGGCGGCGGCAACCTGTGGCTCGACCCGACCATGACGTCGCCGTACGCCTGGTACCAGTACTTCGTGAACGTCGGCGACGCCGACGTGCTGCGGTACCTGCGGATGTTCACCTTCCTGTCCCGCGAGGAGATCGCGGAGCTGGAGGAGCAGACCGCGTCCGCGCCGCACCTGCGGGCCGCGCAGAAGCGGTTGGCCCAGGAGTTCACCGACCTCGTGCACGGCGAGCACCAGACCAAGCAGGTGATCGCGGCGAGCCAGGCCCTGTTCGGGCGGGGCGAGCTGCGCGAGCTGGACCTGTCGACGCTGGAGGCCGCGATGGCCGAGGCGCCGACCGGCGAGGTGCGCCTGGCCGACGCCCCGACGATCGTCGACCTCCTGGTCAGCTCCGGGCTCGCGGACAGCAAGGGCGCGGCGCGGCGGACGGTGAAGGAGGGCGGCGCGTACGTGAACAACGCGAAGGTCTCCGACGAGGAGTGGGTGCCGACCAGCGAAGACCTGCTGCACGGGTCGTGGCTGGTGGTGCGCCGGGGCAAGCGGAACACGGCCGGCGTGCGCGTTCTGGTGTGATCGCGGTCACACTGTTGCGCGCAGAGCCGGTCGGATAGCGTGGTGTCGAGTGCTGCACGGGCTGCTGACCTGCGGTTTCAGTCCGTGTGGCCACGCTGCGCCCCCGATTTGACCTCCGCTTCGGGTGCGTGTAACTTTCTCTCTGCCAGCGCGGAACGGGCCGGAACGAAAGAGCCGGAACGGAGCGCGGCGGGGGTCACGAACCAAGCTCCCACCACGTGTGGTAGAGTGGGTGACCGCGAAACAGGAAGACCCAGTCCGGACTCGATCGAGTCGTGTGGCCAAGGGCGTCTGGTTTCACAACAAGCTTACTGAATGCACAAGCCTCCGATCGAGCCGTGCGAGCGGCGAGTGACGATGAGCGCGTGTTCTTTGAGAACTCAACAGCGTGCCGAATAGCCAGTAAATTTATGAACCTCGTCAAGAGGTTTCCTT